>DAIDJI010000793.1 GCA_027451455.1 Planctomycetales bacterium
GAGCAAGTGCTGGAAGGCTTTCGGATCCTGCTCAGCTCGCCGAGGGTCAAGGCGGTGCTGGTGAACATTTTCGGCGGGATCATGAAGTGCGACACGATCGCAACCGCCCTTCTGGCCGCCTACGACGAGATCGATTTCCGGGTTCCGCTGGTCGTCCGGCTCGAAGGGACCAACGTCGAGAAGGGTAAGTCGCTCCTGAAGGAGAGCGGCCGTCCGATCATCACCGCCGACGGTCTTACCGACGCGGCGAAGAAAGTCGTCGCCGCGGCGAGGGGAGCGGCCTGATCGTTACTGGGGAGAATCGGGGCTCGGATTTCGATGAGAGGCTCCCATGGAAACCGAGACGTTGGGACGGGTGCTGGTGACGGCGAAGATCGAGAACCTTGGCGATCTTTTCATGCTCGACAATGGCCGGATCAAGCCGGAGGAGGTCCGGTCGGTCGTCGTTGATCGGGCTCTGGTCGACACCGACGCCTCAGCGCTCTCGTTGCCGAAGAGCTTGATCGAGAAGCTGGGCCTGAGACTCATTCGGACCCGAAAGGCTGTCACCAGCGCGGGAGTCGTTGATGTCGGCATCTATGGCACCGTCCGCCTGACGATCCAGGGTCGCGACATGCCGACCGATGTCACCGAAATCCCCGAGGAATGCCCCGTTTTGATTGGCCAGATCCCGCTCGAGGCGATGGACTGGGTGATCGACATGAAGAACCACTGCATTATCGGCAACCCCAGGCACGGCGGCGAGCAGATCATCGAGCTGTACTGAGGGCGATCGACGAAGACAAATTCGGTATCTGGGGACACACATGAGCATTTTGGTCGATAAGAACACGCGACTCATCTGCCAGGGGATCACGGGGAAGGCGGGCGCCTTTCACTCCGAGCAGTGCCAGGCGTACGGGACGAACCTGGTCGGCGGGACGACCCCCGGTCGGGGCGGGACGAAGACGCTGGGCGTCCCCGTCTTCGATACCGTCGCCGAGGCCGTCCAGGAGACCGGCGCGAATGCGACGATGATCTTCGTTCCGCCGCCGTTCGCGGCCGACGCGATCATGGAGGCGGCCGACGCGGGGATCGCGGTGATCGTCGCGATCACCGAGGGGATCCCGGTCATCGACATGGTCCGGGCGGTGGCCTACCTGAAGGCGCATCGCCCCGCCGCCCGGCTGATCGGCCCGAACTGCCCCGGGATCATCACACCGGGTCAGTGCAAGATCGGGATCATGCCCGGCTATATCCACAAGCCGGGGAAGGTCGGCGTGGTGAGCCGGTCCGGAACGCTGACGTATGAGGCCGTCTGGCAGCTTACCAACCTCGGGATCGGTCAGAGCACCTGCATCGGGATCGGCGGTGACCCCGTCAACGGGACGAGCTTTGTCGACGCTCTCTCGATGTTCGAGGCCGACCCCGAGACCGAGGCCGTTTTGATGATGGGCGAGATCGGCGGCAACGCCGAGGAGCAGGCCGCCGCGATGAAGGCATCGGGCCAGTTCACCAAGCCGCTCGCCGCGTTCATCGCCGGACAGACCGCCCCACCGGGCAAGCGAATGGGCCACGCCGGCGCCATCATCTCGGGCGGATCGGGCAAGGCGTCCGACAAGATCGCTGCGCTCGAAGGCGCAGGGATTCACGTCGCCAAGAGCCCGGCGGACATGGGCGAGACCCTGAAGTTGGTGCTGAAGGGTTGATCCGCCCCATGACCCCGCCCCAGCCCGACGACCGCCCCAGCCCCTGGACGACACTCTCCCGCCGTACCATCTACGAGAACCCCTGGATCCTCGTACGCGAGGACCAGGTTCTCCGCCCCGACGGCCTCCCGGGGATCTACGGCGTCGTCCAGTACAAGAACCGTGCGGTCGGCGTCCTCCCGGTCGACGATCGGGGCCGGATCTGGCTCGTCGGCCAGCACCGGTATCCACTCGATGCCTATTCGTGGGAGATCCCCGAGGGGGGGTGCCCTGAGTCGGAAACACCCGAGGAAACCGCGCTCCGCGAGCTGCGCGAGGAGACAGGGCTCGTCGCGGCACACCTGGAGCGGATTTGCACCGCGCATCTGTCGAACTCCGTCAGCGACGAGCTCGCGTATATATTTCGGGCGACCGGCCTGACCGAGGGGCCCGATGATCCCGAGGGTTGCGAGCGGATCGACGTCCGCAGGGTCGAGTGGGAGGAAGCCTACGCGATGCTCCGCCGCGGCGAGATCACCGACTCGATGAGCGTCATCGCCCTGCTGGAAGAGGCCGTTCGGCGGCTGGGAAGGGAGAGGGGAAGTGGATGAGGTTTTCTGGATTTCCGATTCAAGATTCCAGATTCGAGATTTCAAATTCGATTCCGCTTGAAGACCAGATATTCAATCCATTGCTTTTCTATATAATAACATGCACTTTCAGCACCTGATTCTTACCAGGCCCGGGTGGATTGAGTGCGCGAGGTCGCGAGGATTGAGTTCGGGAAGAGGCGCCCGGGGCAGGATTCTTCGGTCGTGGCGAGGTGGGCGTGGGTGGTGATGCGTGCGTCGTCAATTCGATACCGCTGGCTGAGGTAGGCGATCAGGGCGCGGGTGGCGGCGACCTGCCGGGGAGTGGGCGGACTCTGGTCGAGGTCGCCGACGAGACAGACGCCGATTCCATACTCGTCGACGTCGTGACTCCGGGCGTTTCGGCAGTGGAAACCGGCCTTCTGGGTGTCCCATCGGCGGGCGACCTCGATCACACCATCGCCACTACCGTTTCCGTTGCCGATGACGAAGTGGTAGCCGCAGCCGTCGAAACCGAGCGTCTTGCGATGTTCGCGGTCGATCTCGTCGTAGCTGCCGGCCGACGAGGCGCTGTGGTGCAGGACAATATAGCGCCAGGGGCGATCGGCCTTGTTCGGGTAGAAGAGCTCGCGCGACTCGCTGCCGGCGATGAAGGGCTCGAGTCGGGCGGCCGTGCCGCCGCCCGAGTTCGCGACGCCCAACCGCCCGGCGAGCCGGGCGTCGGGGTCATTGTTG
>DAIDJI010000794.1 GCA_027451455.1 Planctomycetales bacterium
ACGACGCTCTCAAGGACGAGTATACCGACCTGGTGAAGGCCGGCATCATCGACCCGACCAAGGTCACGCGTTCGGCTCTTCAAAACGCCGCGAGCGTCAGCATCCTCCTGCTGACCTCCGACGCTCTGATCGCCGATGCCCCGAAGGACGACGAGAAGAAGCCCGCCGGCGGCCATGGCGGCTATGACGACATGTATTGATCGTCCGCCGCGATCAACCTCGCGGTGAAATGTTGCGGGAGCCGGGGACCTTCCTCGGCTCCCGCTTCCTTGCGCGGGTCAATCGGTCGGGGAGTCGACGGTCATGCTCCGTGTGGTAGGGACCGATCCGGGGACCAGCAGCCTCGACCTTCTCCTGCTCGTCGATGGTGAAGTGGTCGACCAGGTCCGACTCGAACCGGGCCGGCTCCGCGAAGATCCCGGCCTTCTGGCAGGGCACCTGGCACGATGGGGGCCTCTGGACCTGGTCGTGGCTCCCTCGGGATACGGCTTGCCGCTGATTCGCGGTACCGACCTGACCGAGGATCACCTGGAACAGATCGCGCTGGTCCGGCCCGACGAACGGGGCCGCGACTCGGGCGTGATCGGATTTCGGGCCTGGGTTCGGGCATTCCTCGCCTCGGGCGTGCCGACTGTCTTTCTACCTGGCGGACTCCACCTACCAACCATCCCCGCCCACCGGAAGGCCGGCGCGATGGACCTTGGGACGGCCGACAAAATTGCCGTCGCTGCGCTGGCGTTGCACTTCGACGCCCGGCTAGCCGGCGGATTCGATCGATCGACGTTCGCCCTGGTGGAGATCGGATCGGCCTTCTCGGCGGTCCTTGTTGTTGATCGAGGCCGGATCGTGGACGCCTCAGCCGGGAGCCGCGGCCCGATCGGGCTAAGGTCCGGCGGAGCCTGGGACGGCGAGATCGCCTGCTGGCGCCGCCAAATCTCCAAGGACGACCTCTTTCGCGGCGGACTGGACGACCTCGGCTCGATTGGCCCCGACGCGTTCCGCGAGTCGCTCCGCCGGCACGTCGCGGGACTCCAATCGATCACCCCATTCGATCGAATTTACCTTTCCGGTCGGGGACGGGAGCGTCCCGATGTCTCGTCCCAGATCGATGCGGCCCTCACCGGCCTGGGCTGGACCATCCCGCTCCCGATGCTTCCCGGGGCCTGGGTCAAGCACGCCGCGCAGGGAGCGGCAATCCTGGCCGATGCCCTGGCCGGCGGGCAATTTGTGGCGATCGCCGATTCACTCAGGCTCGCCGAGGCCGCCGGTTCCGTCTGGGATGTTCTTGATCCGCCGACTCAGTAACCTCGGATCCAGTTCTCCGCGTAGAGCTCGGCGCGGGCTCGGGTCGGGAACGGGACGGCCTCCCAGTTGTAAATCCCGCCGCCGGACGAGACCGTCTTCTCCACCCATCGCTGGATCATCTGGGGAGACTGGCTGATCCAGGCGATCCGACGAATCATCCCACCGCCAAGCGGTTGCTCAACGATCACCGCGTAATACGGAATCGACGGGAAATTCCCCCGTCGCATCAGCTTGTGCAGGTAATCCTCGGCCTGTCGGTCCAGGCGGTCGAGGTCTTGACCGAAATACTCGCGGAATTCCTTCAGATGATCTTCAGGCGTCCGGGGCTCCAGCGGCGACATCCGCCCCATCGCAAGCAGATACCGGGTGAACTCCTTCGGATGCTTCTGGGTGAGGTAGAGGGTCAATGCCCACGACTGGGCATAGTCCGTCGGCGTGAGCTTCTCCTTGAGGACGAGGGCCCGGGAATCGATCAGCCGAGCCGGATGCGAGGCGCCCTCAGCGACTTTCTCGCCGTCGGGCCGTCCCATCGAGAGCGGATCGTCCAGCTCGCGGAGCGTCGCCATGTGAAGGGCATTGATTGCTCCGAGGCGGTCGAAAACAAAGCCTTTTTTGGTCCGGGTCGGAGTGGCACAATACTCCGCGAAGCCCTCGATCAGCCAGAGCGGCCACTCAGCGCGTCGGGGCTGGATGCCGATGTTTGCCAGAATCTGGTGTGTCCCCTCGTGTGCCACGGTTTGAGGTTTGCGAAGAGTCACCAGTCTCGGCTCGTTTTTGTCCCGCTCCGATTGATCGTAGAAGAAGATCCGATTGGTGAAGATCTCGTAATAGGCCTGGACCTCGGGATCAACCTGCTTGTGGGCCCGGAAGTCGCGCTCGGTGGCGAAGATCACGGCGACGAGCGGAAACTCCGAATCGTGCGCCGGGAGGTCGTGTCGTCGGCAGAAGTCGAGCAGGCCACGGTACAGTTCCTCCAGAAGCTTCGCGCTATCCTGGGCAAAGGCCAGCCTCGATTTGTAGAAGATCAGGTAATGCGGGGTTGTCAGCACCTGGAAGCCGGCGAAGGGGCCGTCCTCAAGGCGGCGTCTCAACTCGTCGGCCTGGATCGGTACAAAGGGCTCCTTCGTCGGCACGAGGACGCTCGGAATTCCAAGCTGCCCGTCGGGCTGGATCAGAAGCGCCCGGCCGTTTCGCTCGCCATGGAGTCGTGCAACCGTCGATTCGCCCGCCTCATTGCGGATCTGGTAGCGCGGGGCCTCCGTGGTCTTCGAGACGGGCGGCAGTACGGGAGCGGGCGGAGCTGACGTCGGTGGCGGGTCGGGTCGTGGACCCGGCTTGGTGGGTTTCGTCGACCGGGCGTTGTCGCGAGGCAGGACGATCTGGGACGGGGCTCGACCGGCCTTCGGCAAGGGATTCCCCTGGGCCCCGGCCTGACGTTCACCGGGGCCGGCCACGAACGCCAGGGTCGCGAGGGCCGCGACCACGATCGGACGAGTTGCCCTCGCCGGGCGCCGACCCGCGATCAGGCCGGCGCCGGGCAGTCTGCCGGCCGCGAGCACGCGGTTGAGCGCGCCGCGCGGCTTGAACGAGCCGGCGTGCTGCAGCGATTCCAGCTTGAGCGTCGGCGCGAGGTCGTCGAGACCGAAGGCGCCGGAACCGGGCCGCAGCACGGGTGTGACG
>DAIDJI010000795.1 GCA_027451455.1 Planctomycetales bacterium
AAGCTCCACGAAATGAGAGCGCGTACCATGGAAGATCACCCGGGCCGGATGGATGTCCTGGAGAGGTTCCGATAACGGAAGACAATCGCGGTGGAGTGCCCGGGGGAAGGACAGAACCGAGTGGAGCGGAAGGGGATCGAACCCTCAACCTCCGCATTGCGAACGCGGCGCTCTCCCAATTGAGCTACCGCCCCATCGTGGTTCCGTGTGAATCTTAAGTTACCGCACGATCCCCCCGGACGCAAGC
Organism: Planctomycetales bacterium; assembly: GCA_027451455.1. Lineage (GTDB taxonomy): Bacteria > Planctomycetota > Planctomycetia > Isosphaerales > Isosphaeraceae > JAKAUH01. Next base: position 248 of record DAIDJI010000795.1, read on the forward strand.
CGCCTTTACAATGAACCACCGAAGGCCCCGGATGTTCCGAGGCCGAGAACATTCGGACCGAGGACCGCACTACCATGCGTCTCCGACATCACGCCGCAATGCTGGCCCTCTTTACCTCGATCGCTGCCGGGATCCCCGCCCTCGCGACGGCCGCACCCCCCGATCCTGCGCCCTGGGCGCTGGTCGCCTGGAAGCCGATCGCGGGCAATCCGGTCTTCACCGGGACGGGCCGCGAGACCTGGGACCGCAAGATCCGGGAGCGGGGTTACATTCTTATCGGCGACGACGCCACTTATCATCTCTGGTATACCGGGTACGCGACCGATCGACCACCGACGATGTCGCTTGGACACGCCACCTCCCGCGACGGGCTGCACTGGCGGCGCGACCCGGAGAACCCCATTTACACCGGGACGTGGACCGAGGACGTCTGCGTCGTTCGACGCGACGGTACCTTCTTCCTGTTCGCCGAGGGACGGAACGACATCGCGCACGAACTGACCTCTTCGGACGGCCGGCACTGGAGGGAGCGCGGGCCGCTGGAGATCCGCAGGGTGGATGGATCGCCGATCGAACCCGGGCCGTACGGCACGCCGGCTGCCTGGTTCGAGAACGATACCTGGTATCTCTACTACGAGCGTGGAGACCAGGGAGTTTGGGTCGCTTCCTCCACGGACGGAAAAAACTGGAAAAATCTCCAGGACGACCCTGTATTGAAGCGGGGTCCCGAGTCGTATGACCAGGCCGCGGTGGCGATGAACCAGATTGTCCGCCGCGACGGCTTCTACTATGCCTTCTACCATGCCAACAGTGAGCGTCCCTGGAAGGACTGGACGACCTGCCTGGCCCGTTCTCGCGACTTGATTCACTGGGAGAAGTACCCGGGCAACCCGATCATCCGGGAGAATTGCTCGAGCGCTGTCCTGGTCCGGACGCCTGAGGGGACGGACCGGCTTTACACGATGCACCCGGACGTGAAGGCGTTCGAACCGGCGAAGCCGTGAGCGTCCCCGAGGGCAGGGGCCTCGGCCTCGGCGATCAGAGCCGGTTTGGTTCGGGGTCGGTCAGGGGGCTTCGGATGAACCCGGATTGTGCGGGAGGGCGGTAGTCGATCGCGGCCAGGTCGGGCGTTGCGAGTCGGACGTGGCCGCGGAACCGTCTCTCCAGCGCTGCGTCGAGGATACCGCCGGTGAGCTGGGTCCGGCGGACGTCGTACGGCGGCGTCCCGGTCCGGAAGAAGTCCTCGATCCGAAGGACCAGCGGGTCGAAGAACCGTGCTCCCGGCGGCGCGGGCAGGTACATGAGCGTCGAGACGATCGAGGTTCCGCCTCCCTCGGTCTCGATCCTCGCGGCGACCGTCGTATCGTCGACGTGGCCATTGAGGATGAGCGCCGTGGCGCGGAGGCCGTCGGCATACTCGATCATGTAGGCGACCGGACGGTCGAGACGGGTTGGGACATCGCCCTTGGGCGCACTGGGCGGGCGAAATTCGCGGGTGTTCTGGCGGATGTCGCCCGGGTTGACGGTATGGCTCCGGCCGAGGGCGTGGTCGAGCAGTTCCCACGACCAGAGGCCGCGGTCGCCGGCCTCCCAGACGGCGTCTCCTTCCAGGCAAGTCACGCCGACGACCCCCTGTCCCTTGCCGCCGAGGTTTCTACGCTCGGCCATGCACTGAAGGGTCTCCAGGGCATGGAAGCCGAAAATCTCCAGATCGCCCCGCGAAGCGACCAGCACCTCGCGGAACTTCCGGCCGAGGGGGATCTCCAGCGGCGGCATCCGCCAGGTCACGGGAAGGCTCGACCCGGCCATGAAGGGGACCTTGAGCTCTTCGGCCGCGCGGACCATCTCGGCGGCCTCGGCCCGGCTGTACGAGAGGTGCTTGTCGAGGAAAACCGGCACCGATCGCCCCGAGGCGCGGAAGACGTCGAGGACCTCCCGGAAGAACCGGCCGCGGGGATAGAGCTTTTGCTGGCGGTCGTTGTACGGGTAGTTCCCGTGCTCGGCGATCAGCAGGACGGCATCCACGGCGAGCTTCCCGGTGCCGAGGGTCAGCGCGTCGGCGATGGTCGGGCTGAGCCGGAGATCATGCCGCCTGGCCTTCGCCCGGCCGAGGTCGGTGGCTGGGTCCACCTGCTCGATGAAGAGGCTGGCGACGTCGAAGCCGGGCTGGTGGAGGGTTTGCGGGCGGCCGTCGTAAACGTCGAACCCGTCGAGGAACCGGCCGACAATGTGATAGGCGTGCGAGAGATAGAAGTAAACCGACGCCAGCGCGGCGATCTTCGGCCTCGACCCGGGCGCGGCACCCGGGAGCCCGGCCGCCCCGGCCGCCGCGCCGGCCGTTTGCAGGAATTGTCGACGGTTCGGACCGGTCCGCATGGTGGAAATCTCCGCAAATCGAGACGGTCAAGCTCCGGGCCAGCAGCCAACGATCGCAGGGCAAGGGCGCCCCGCTCGAAGCCCGTGGTGGGCTCGCCTCGTCGCCGAACGACCGGGGAATCAGTCGTCCAGGCGGAGTTCCTCCAGGGTCTGTGCATCAAGAAGGTCGAGCTGGAGCCGGGCCAGGGCCTCGGGCGAGAGCGCCTCGACCCGTCGCTGAACCTCGGCCGACAGCGGACCGAACTTCTTCTCCATCTGCCGCAGGGCCGCCCGCCGCATGCCGCGCTCGATGCCCTGCGCGATCCCGCGCTCGATGCCCTGCTCGATGCCCTGCTCGATC
>DAIDJI010000796.1 GCA_027451455.1 Planctomycetales bacterium
CCCGTCGTCGCGACGAGGAGGGCCGGCATCGCGAGCCCCCAGGGTCGCAAGCCACCCCGGCGACGCCCGGCGTTCGCATCTCGATGCGATACACGCATTTCAGCGTCCTTTCTGGTGGTGAATGGGAGCGACCCTGAACTCATTACCCGGCACCCGAACGCGGGACCGTGAACTTGACCGGAGGCGGCACCGTCGGGCGATACCCGGCCGGCTGGACCGCGTCCCTTCTGGGCATCGCGGAGGCTGTTGGAGCCCCACCGCCCCCTTCCGTGGCGGTCGGCGGCTGAGGCATCCGCATCGGCTGCTGCGACGATTCCGGCGTCGCCGGGATCGGAAGCGGCGAGATCGATCCCGGGGGCACCGCCGTCGGCGGCAGGTTCCCCGGCGCCACGCCCTCGGTCGGGACGGGTCGGGCCAGCGCGTCGGCCGGCGGCTGCCCGAGGGCCACATACATCGAGAACTGCGACTCGTTGTAATCGATGATGGCGTTGACGTAGTCCAGCCGGGCATCGGCCAGCAAGTTAAAGCTGTTCAAAAGCTCGATCGGGAGCACCCGTGAGGTTCCCTCGCGACCGACCATCAGGCGGATTCGGTCGAGGTCCTCGTGGAAGGCCAGGTAGCCCGAGCGGACGGCCTCTTCGTAGACGCCGATCTGGGCGTACCGGGCGTGGGTCCGGGCGTACGCCTCGGCGATCTCGGCGCGGACCATATTCAGGATCTCGACCTGCTCGTACTGCCGCATCCCCAGCCTGGCCTTCGCCTGGTTGATCAGGGCGAGGTTTCCCAGCCCGAGGTTCTGGATCGTCCAGTAGACGACCACGTCGAGATCCTCTCGGCCGCCGAAACCGCCGAAGATCGGCCGGACCAGGTTACTGCCGCCGCCGAAACCGCCGGCACTGAAGCCGATCAGCGTATTGGGCGAGAACGGCAGAATCTTCGCTCCACCCAGGTAGAGAAGCGCCGCCTGGATCGCCGATCGCTGGGCCTCCAGCTCCGGCCGACGGAGCATTCCCAGAGCGATCAGCTCGGAGAGCGGCTGCGGGTCGGGCACCAGCGACTGCGGAACGACCACCGCGTCGGTCGGGTGCAGCCGGATCGACGGGTCGAGGTTGATCAGCCGGCAGAGCTTCGAGGACGAGGCGATGATTGCCGACTCCGCCTGCTGGATCGCGGCTTCCCACCGCGCCAGCACCGTCGCGGCCCGGTTGGCGTCCGCGACCCGGCCCTGGCCGGTTCGAGCGTAGTCGGCGGTCAGCTTGGCGACGACCCGCGACTCGTCACGGGCCTGGATGTCGGCGGCCCGGAGTCCCTCGGCCCGAAGCAGCTCACTATAGGCCATCGCAATCTGGAGCAGCATTTGATTGCGCAAGGCGACCGTCTCGAACTCGCGCTGTCGGACGATCTGCTTCGTGGCAAAGTACGCATACAGCCCCGGCCCAACGTTTCCGGCCCAGTAGACGCCCGGAATGGCCACCGTGCCCGCCGCCACCGCGTTGGCACCCGCCCCGACGAAGAGCGCCGAGCGATTCACCGAGAGAATGTTGCCGTTGGACTGCTGCAACGTCCCGCTGTGCGTGTCATAGTTCATGCCCGGGTTGATCGAGGGCAGGAAGTACGCCGCGGCAAGCTGCCGGTTCGCCACCGACTCCAGAATCCGCTGACGGGCGATGTTGATCTCGGGGTTCTCGACGTTCCCCAGCCGAAGGACCGTCGCCAGGTCGACCGGCCGGACCTCGGACGCGAGAATCGAAGGCGGCGTCGCCGGCGGTGCAATAATCTCCACGTTCGCGGACCGGTCTGGGCGTCGATCCGGCGGCGGTAAGGCGCTCGGCGACGACATCGCCCCCGGATCGCGAGGCGGGGCCGTCGGCTGGGTCGACTGAGACCATCCATCCGAGGCGGCCAGCCAGAGGACCGTAACCCCGATCCCCACCGCTAGCCGGCCCGCTCTCTTGCTCGTCCTCACGATTGCCTCCATGCCCGCCGGGGACGTCAATCCTGTGCATCCATAATCACCCGAGGCTCGGGCCTGACGGTCCTCCGTCAGCCCGAGATTCCCGGTCGGCCTCCTGCCCGAACGTAGTGGTCCGGTCGTTCGCCGATGGATTTCCTTTTTGTCATCGACCGGTGGAGAACTGAACTTGACGGCAAGGAACGTCATGCGGTTCCTATCAAGGGGACGATCCCTGAGGGCCCGGCCGGTTGATCCGGCGGACCGACTCCCGATCCCCGCGCCCGGCAGGCGGTTGACAGTTCCGCGAACAGGGATAGCATGGAGTGGAAGTGAATCCGGCCCGCGATCGAGGCCAGATAGATTTGAGAGACAAACGGATCAACTGCCGCATCGTTGCGGTCCTGGCCCTGTGGCTCGGCCTTTTCATGGAGAGGCCTGCGAACTGGGTGCGCCTACAGGGCGATTCGCTTCCGTCCCGGGCGCGACAAAAATCCACGATTGGGCTACGGAAGTCGCGTCCGCTCGCGTCGACGACCCGATTGCGATCGATGCGCTCGCCTCTTGTCTACGGGCTCCGGCCCCGACCAGACGTTCCCCATCTCGGCCTGGGTCACGTGATCCGACGACTGGGGCCCGCCGAAACGAGCCGGACCCCTTATCCAGGTTCTCACGCCCGAGCGCGGCCGCACCCTCTCCGGTGCTAGCCCGACCGCCGCTCCAACCCGATTCCCGCGTTCGCGATGGGCCCGTTTCTCAGGGTCCGCCCGCCTCTCCATTTCGGTGTGACCCACACCACCACTTTCCGCCGCGCCCCAGTCCCTCACGAAACCCAAGGGCATTTTTCCATGAATGGATTAATACGAGCTTCGCTCGGCAATCCGCACGCCGTCACCGTCATGTCGTTGACGCTGGTGCTGCTGGGTGCCATCACACTGCCGATCCTCGGTAGCGGCCTGATCCCGATCGACATCCTGCCCACCTTCAAGAGTCCCGCGG
>DAIDJI010000797.1 GCA_027451455.1 Planctomycetales bacterium
CTCTATCGCGACCTCCTGACGGCGCGCCGAGAGTGGCCGGCTCTGCGCGACTCCGATCGGCGGCGAGTCTCGCTGATCGACAACCAGCCGGGCGCCGGGCCTGTCCTGAAGCTGGAACGTATCGGCGAGGGAGCGGGTGGAGTGCTGCAGGCCGTCTTCAACCTCGGCAATCAACCTGCCCGGATCCCCGATTGGGCCGGCGACAGGTCCTCGATCCTGTTCCGGTCCGAGGCCCCGGAGTACGGTGGTGGGCGCCGCGACGACGCCCCGGCCGACGAGCTGGCACCTTTCGAGTTCGTCGCGATCGGGCCGCCCTCCTGGAGGGCGTTCCCGGGCCGATGACGGTTCACCAAGGACGCGAGAAGGGGACGGAGCGCATGAGCACCCAACCGAGACAGCCGGGTACCACCGGCGCGGAGCGAATTCGATGAGAGTCTGGCCGGGAAATCCCTACCCCCTGGGCGCGTCCTGGGACGGCGCAGGGGTCAATTTCGCGATCTTCGCCGAGAACGCCACCAAGGTCGAGCTCTGCCTCTTTGATTCGCCCGACTCGACGAGCGAGTCGCACCGGATCATCGTGAAGGAGTATACCGATAAGGTCTGGCACGCGTACCTGCCGGACGTCTTGCCGGGCCAGCTCTACGGGTATCGGATCCACGGCCCGTACGAGCCGGCGAAGGGGCACCGTTTCAACCCGAACAAGATCGTGCTCGATCCGTACGCCAAGCGAATCGGCCGCCCGCTGAAGTGGGACGACTCGCTCTTCGGTTACAAGGTCGGCGACCCGGAGGCCGATCTCTCATTCGACGACCGCGATAGCGCGGCTTACGCCCCGCTCGCCTCGGTGATCGACCCGGCCTTTACCTGGGGCGACGATCGCCCTCCGCACACGCCCTGGCACAAGACGGTGATCTACGAACTGCACGTCAAGGGCTTCACCCAGCTCAATCCCAACATTCCCGAGCCGCTCCGCGGAAGTTACGCCGGGCTGGCCTCCGAATCGGCGATCAAGCACCTGACCGACCTGGGTGTCACCGCCGTCGAGTTGCTACCGGTCCACCACTTCCTCGACGACCGGCACCTGGTCGAGAAGAACTTGCACAATTACTGGGGCTACAACACCCTCGGCTATTTCGCCCCGGCGTCGTACTACGCCTTCAGCGGCATTCAGCAGGACGACGTACAGCAGTTCAAAATGATGGTCCGGGCGATGCACGCCGCCGGACTGGAGGTGATCCTCGACGTGGTTTATAACCACACCGCCGAGGGGAACCAGATGGGTCCCACGCTCTCGATGCGCGGCGTGGACAACGCCGCCTATTACCGGCTCGCCCCCGACCCCCGGTATTACCTGGACTTCACCGGGACCGGCAACACCCTGAACATGACCCAGCCGTTCGTCTTGCAGCTCGTCATGGACAGCCTGCGATACTGGGTCACCGAGATGCACGTCGACGGCTTCCGCTTCGACCTGGCGAGCACACTGGCCCGCGAGCTCTTCGAGGTCAACCGCCTGGGTGCCTTCTTCGACATCATCCACCAGGACCCGATCCTCTCGCAGGTCAAGCTGATCGCCGAGCCGTGGGACGTCGGCCCCGGCGGCTATCAGGTCGGCAATTTCCCCGTCCTCTGGACCGAGTGGAACGGCAAGTATCGCGACTGCGTCCGCCGGTTCTGGAAGGGGGACGGCGGAACCGCCTCCGAGCTCGCCACCCGGCTGACCGGCAGCAGCGACCTCTACCAGGACGACGGCCGGAATCCATACGCGAGCATCAACTTCATCACCTGCCACGACGGCTTCACGCTCCAGGACCTCGTCAGCTACAACGAGAAACACAACGAGGCCAACGGCGAGGACAACAACGACGGCGCCAACGACAACAATAGCTGGAACTGCGGCGCCGAGGGCCCGACCGACGACCCGAAAATCCTCGAGCTGCGCGACCGCCAGCGGCGCAACCTGATGTCGACCCTGATGCTCTCCGTCGGAGTCCCCATGATGCTCGGCGGCGACGAGATCGGGCACGGCCAGAACGGCAACAACAACACCTACTGCCAGGACAACGAGCTGACCTGGATCAACTGGGAGCTCGACGACCGCCAGAGAGCCTTCCTGGAGTTCACCCGCAAGCTGATCTTCCTCCGGAGGAGCCAGCCGGTGCTCCACCGCCGGAAGTTCTTCCTGGGCCGCGCGATCCGCGGCTCGGAGATCAAGGATATCTCGTTCCTCGGCCCGTCGGGCCAGGAGATGTCCGACGAGGACTGGAACGCCGGGTTCGTGAAATGCCTGGGAGTCCGGCTGGCGGGAGACCTGATCAACGACGAGAATGAGCGGGGCGAGCCGATCACCGGCGAGACGCTTTTGATCCTGCTCAACGGCCATTGGGAGCCGATCCCGTTCCGGCTTCCAGTCCCGCGCAACGACTACGTCTGGGATCGCATCATCGATACGGCCGATCCGACCGAGGAGGTCATCTATTACGAGGGGGACCGCGAGTACCCGCTCCAGGACCGCTCGTTCGTCGTCCTGGCCGCCCGTCCCCCGCAGGAGATCGGCCACACAGCGACCGCCGAGCAGGTCAAGACCCTCCTCGATGAGCGCCGGGCCGGCGCCATCGGGGCGCCCCCATCGGCACCCCTCTGATCTTCCGAGTGGCCGGGGATCGGCGGCCAGGAGCGAGGTCGAAGCCCTTCCTGCCCACCGGTCCCCGGGCCTTCATCCCGAGCCACACCGACCGAACCGAGAGGATCGCATGGACCCGAACGCGATGGCCGAGGCGCTCCTGACGAGGGCCGCCGAGATGGCCGGGCGGGCCCGTCGGCCCGAGTCGACCTACCGCCTCCAGCTCCACGCCGGATTCACCTTCGAGGACGCGAGGGCAATCACACCCTACCTGCGCGACCTGGGGATTACCCACGCCTACGCCTCGCCGTACCTCAAGGC
>DAIDJI010000798.1 GCA_027451455.1 Planctomycetales bacterium
CGAATCGCTGGGATCCTGATCCGCTCGATGGCCGAGAACAAGGAGAATACCTGAATGAGAATCTACATCCCAAATGGCATGGCTTTCGTCGCGATGATGGCCCTGCTGGCGACGTTCGCCACGAGGTCACCGGCGCAGGCCGGCTCGACCACGACCCTCTTTGAGATCCAGATCGATTCGAAAACGGCCGGGCTGGCCGCTGGCTCTGGCGGCCTGCTGGACATCCAGCTCAACCCGACCACGGTTCCGTCCTCGGCCAATGTCTCGGCGACCGTGGACAACCTATCGACCGACCTGACCCTGGGCACGCCGACGACGACCGGTAATGCGAGCGGCCAGCTTCAACCCGGGACTTCCGACAAGGTCACACTCGACAACGGGAACAAGTACAACGACCTGAACCAGTCGGCCAACCTGCCGGCCAACTCCTACCTCGACGTCACCGTCGCCATCACCGTGACCGATCCAACGGCGACCGGCGCAAGCGGAACGGCATTCTACCTGAGCCTTTACGATAAGAATCTCTTGGACCCATCAGCAACCGCAACGTTCACCGTCCAGTCGGATGGCTCGTTGACGCAATCGACGACCGCCGGTGTCACGATCACAACACTGCCCGAACCCTCGACGCTCGCAATGCTGGGCCTGGGGCTCGGCGCGATCGCGATGGTCGGCCGTCGACGCCGGGCGGCCTGATCGGGAGATGACTTCAGGCCCCCTCCGATCCACAATCGTGGATCACCCATCCAGTCTGCGGAGGGGGTTGAAGACCATCCCGGTCAGCAGCTTGGGGTAGAAATACGTGCTTTTCGGCGGCATGGTCTCCAGGCCCGAGGCAATCGCCTCGACGTGCTCCATCCGCGCCGGCGGGACCAGGCAGGCGAGGTCGCAACCCCGGGCCGAGACCGATTCCAGCACCTCGCCGAGCAGGTGTACATATCGACAGGATGGCGTCCCGAGCGGCTTCAGAAGCGAGTCAAGCACCAGGACGTGCAGGATGCTCACGCCCAGGCTTCGCCAGTCGGGGCTGTGCTCGGGGGCGAGACGATCCATGGCGTCGTCGGAACGGAGCCGGGCGACGACCCATCGTCCGTCAGCGACCGTTCCAAAGCCCAGCATGTCCTGGTCGCCGGCCTCCTCGATCGCCTCCCAGGCGGAACGGCAACCGGCCTCGCCCTCGCCCATCTCGGTGACCTCGAACTCGGGGGCCAGCCTCTCGCGGAGGACCTCGGCGGTCAGGCCGGGGAATCCCGAGACGAGCCGGTGCGTCGGCAGGATCAACAAGCCCGGGTCGCTCATCCCAACGAGCATCATCAGGCAGAAGTTGGCCGGGTCGTCGTCGCCCGAGAGCTGACCGGCCGCGGCGCGCTCGTCTCGGTACTTCAGGCCAGTCTCGTAGCGATGATGGCCGTCGGCGATGAAGACGGGCTTCGAGGCCATCAAACCGCGGATGGTGGACTGGGTCTGCTGATCCTCGACGACCCAGAGCCTGTTCTCGACGCCAAGGTGGTCGGTGGCAACGATCGGGGTACGGTCGCGAAGGCCCGCATCGACAGCCCGGATCACCTCGTGATCAGGATCGGGATAGAGGCCGAAAATCGGGCTGAGGTTGAACCCAGTCGCGTGGTACAACGCCAGGCGGTCGGCCTTCGGACCCGAGAGCGTCTGCTCGTGCGGGTAGACCTTCCCCTGGCCGAACGGCTCCAGCCGAACCCGGCCCAGAAAACCCCGTCGCGTATGCTTCGTCCCCTCGACCTCGTACGTCTGCTCGTAGACGTAGAGCGCTGCGTGGTCGTCCTCGCGAAGGACGCCCTGCCGGAGCCACTCGCGAAGGGTCTTCGCCGCCCGCTCATACCTGGTCCCGACCTCACCGGGCTCGTCGCGGGTCAGCTCCAGGCGGATCGCGTTGTGGTCGCTGACGCGGTAAAGCCGGTCCTGGAGGGCAGAATCGATCACGTCGTACGGCGGCGCGATCACGTCGGAGATCGCTCCAACCTTCGCCAGATCGTAGCGCACGCCGCGGAAGGCGAGTACATCGGCCATCAGTGGTTCCCGTGGTTAGTCGTTCGATTTCGGGGAGCGGGGTGGGCGAAACAGGACCCACCCCGCGCAGTCCACGGGCCGATCAATAACGATAGTGATCCGACTTGTACGGACCTTCCTTGTGGACGTGGATGTAAGCGGCCTGCTCGGGGGTCAGCTCCGTGAGCTTGACGTCCAGCTTCTTGAGCTGGAGCCGGGCGACGTGCTCGTCCAGCTTCTTGGGAAGGATGTAGACGCCGACCGGGTACTTCTCGTTGTGCTGCCAGAGCTCAATCTGGGCGAGGACCTGGTTGGCGAACGACGAGCTCATCACGTACGAGGGATGACCGGTCCCGCAGCCGAGGTTGACCAACCGCCCCTTGGCGAGCAGGATGATCCGCTTCCCGTCGGGGAAGATCACGTGATCGACCTGCGGCTTGATCTCTTCCCAGCGGTAGTCTTCCAGCGAGGCGACGTCGATCTCGTTGTCGAAGTGACCGATGTTGCAGACAATCGCCTGGTCCTTCATCTTCGCCATGTGGGCGTGGGTAATCACCTTGTAGTTACCCGTCGCGGTGACAAAGATGTCGGCCTTGTCGCAGGCCTCGTCCATCGTGACGACCCGGTAGCCTTCCATCGCGGCCTGAAGGGCGCAGATGGGGTCGATCTCGGTGACCCAGACCTGGGCCGAGAGAGCCCGCAGGGCCTGGGCCGAGCCCTTGCCGACATCGCCGTAGCCGCAGACGACGGCGATCTTGCCGGCGATCATCACGTCGGTGGCCCGCTTGATGCCATCGACCAGCGACTCCCGGCAGCCGTAGAGGTTGTCGAACTTGGACTTGGTGACCGAGTCATTCACGTTGATGGCGGGGAACTTCAACTCGCCGCTCCGGTGCATCCGGTAGAGGCGAT
>DAIDJI010000799.1 GCA_027451455.1 Planctomycetales bacterium
GCCACGAGCTTTACCTGTACCGTACCAAGCCCCGCGCCGAGTATCTCGGCAAGGTCCAGGTCGTCCGCGTCGATCCGGACCAGGCCGTCGTGAGGGTCGAGGGGGCCACCGTCCAGGGCAAGAAGATTAAGGAGGGCGACATTGTCTCGTCTAGCATCGTCCCGCGGTTCTAGCGCCTCCACCCGTGGCGGTGCCGCCGCCGCGGCGGCTCAGCGCAGGGTGGCGATCCAGTCGCCCAAGAGCGATATCTATGTCGCCCTCCTGGGCATCTCGCTCGCCGCGATCATCCTCGCCACCGTCCTGATGACCGTCCTGTTCTCGCAGTACAACTTCTCGACCAAGGTTTGACCCCCGGCCCGCCCCACCCTTCGAGAAATTCGGCTACTGTACCCTTGTCAATCAGCCGTTAGAACCGGTACAATTCCACTGTCCGCCCAGAAGAGGCCCGTTGGGGCCGCCTTTCTGGGCGGACGGTGGCCTTTTCGGCGTGCTTCCGTTCGGGGGCGCCGGGCGTGTGGGCCGCCATTTGCACCCGGTATGGGATGACAGTCGAGGGTGGCGGCGGGGCGTGGTCCGGGTTGGGCCGTGTTGAACCTCGCCGCTTGATCCTCCGGGGGGCGTTGCATCATGACCCAGCATCGCGAGCTTTTCGCGGCCCTCGCCGCGCCTTTTGAGTCCGAGGAAGTGAAGATCCGGACGCAGTCGGGCCGGCAGTTGCACTATGTGACCTCTCGGACGGTGATGAACCGGCTCGACGAGGTGGTTGGCCCGGAGAACTGGTGGGATGACTTTGTCCCGCTGGAGCACTCGGTGATTTGCCGGCTGACGATCCGGCTGCCGGACGGCCAGATCCTCACCAAGAGCGACGCCGGCGGATACGCGGGGATGGCCGATCCCGGCGACGACGACAAGAGTGGATTCACCGATGCCTTCAAGCGGGCCGCGGTGAAGTTTGGCGTCGGGCGATATCTCTACCGCGACGGCGTTCCCCGGTTCGTCCGCGAGGCCCTCAAGGGCCGCGCCGAGGTTGAAGCGGCTCCGGTCTCTGCGCCGGCCCCTGCGCCCGCTACGACCGAGGAGGCGCCGGCTCCAAGGAACTCCGACGAGAACGGCCAGGCGCCGAGGAGCGGACGGGCTCTGTTCGCCTGGACCAAGGATCAGGATGAGAAGCACGAGTACGGATTGCTGAAGCACCTCAACGCCTGGGGCAAGCGGCAGGATCTTCCCGGCCGGATGGTCGACTGGGAAGGCGATCAGGTGACGCGAGCCTACTCGGAGGCGTGCCGGAAGATCCGGGCGATCCAGAACATGCAGAGCATGACCGAGGCCGCGATGTCGAACTGATCCGGCGGCCGATCGAGTCCAACGGAAGGGATCACGAGCAGAACGAGCGGCCGTCCTCGTCTCGCCGGCGCCGGCGGGATCGGGGGCGGCCCGTTTTCGTGCATCAACCGTCGGCCACTCTGGACCCTCCTTTTGGATCGGGATACAATACAAGCATTGATTGAGGGGCCATGAGGGAGGAGCCCGGGCCCGGCGACGCAAGGGAGCGACGACGGGAGGGAATCACGCCGTGGACGTGATCTTTGCGGCCTCCGAGGCGGTTCCGTTCGCCAAGACAGGCGGTCTGGCCGACGTCGCGGGCGCCTTGCCGAGGGCTCTCCAGGCGCAGGGGCACTGCGTTTCGCTCTTCCTGCCGTGTTACCGGTGCGCCCGGCAGGCCGGGGTCGAGCTGGAGGATATCGGGATCGACCTCCGGATTCCGATCGGGCCGAGGATGGTCGAGGGGCGGGTCCTGCGCTCGAAATTGCCCGATTCCAACGTCGCCGCCTATCTGATCGACCAGCCCGAATACTTCGACCGCGTGGGCCTTTACGGCGAGGGCGGCTCCGACTACGACGACAATGTCGCCCGGTTTATCTTTTTCGCTCGGGGCGTGATCGAGACGATCCGGGCGTTGGGGCTCCGGCCCGACGTCGTGCATGGCAACGACTGGCAGTCGGGGCTGATCCCCGCCTATCTCCGGACACTCCACGCCGACGATCCGGCCTTCGCCGGGGCCGGGACGTTGATCACGGTCCATAACCTGGCCTATCAGGGACTGTTCTGGCACTGGGACATGGGTCTGACCGGGCTCGACGCAGGTCTCTTCAACTGGCGGCAGCTCGAGTTTCACGGCAAACTCTGCTTCTTGAAGGCGGGGCTGGTCTTTGCGGACGTCCTCAGCACGGTGAGTCCGACGTACGCCCGAGAGATCCTCTCTCCTGAGTACGGCCAGGGGCTTGACGGCCTCTTCCGCGATCGCCAGGCGGACCTCTACGGCATCCTCAACGGGATCGATCCCGACGCCTGGCGCCCGGCCAACGAGCCGATGATCGCCCGACAGTACGACACCGCCACGGTGGTCGAGGGGAAGGCGCTCTGCAAGGCGAGGCTCCAGGAACTCGCCGGGCTCGACCGGCGGCCCGAGGTCCCGCTTTTTGCACAGGTCGGCCGGCTCGACCCGCAAAAAGGGTGGGATCTGCTCGCCGAGGTCGCCGACCGCCTGCTCGACCACGACGTCCAGCTCGTTGTTCTGGGCGCCGGTCATCCGAAATATCAGGCGATGCTGGAGGATCTGGCACGCCGACACCCGGGCCGATGTACGGTCTTTCTCACCTTCGACGACGCCATGGCCCACCGGATCGAGGCCGGCGCCGATCTTTTCCTGATGCCAAGCCTCTACGAGCCCTGCGGGCTCAGCCAGCTTTACAGCCTGGCGCACGGAACCATTCCGATCGTCCGTTCGACGGGAGGACTGGCCGATACGGTGGTCGACGCGACCCCGCGCGCCCTCTCCGAGGGGACGGCGACCGGTTTCACCTTCGTGCGGCCTTCTTAGCCGACTTCTTGGCGGCTGCTTTCTTCGGTGCAGCCTTTTTCACCGCCTTCTTG
>DAIDJI010000800.1 GCA_027451455.1 Planctomycetales bacterium
GATTTCTTCGGTACCAGTGGGCGTACACGGAAATCAATGTTCTGGGGCAGGGGAAGAACGCCTACGTCGAGGGAGGCAAAAAGGGCCTGAGCGCGCGGGAGGGATCGAGGCTCCGGCTGGGGACGGCGCTCGGGATTGGGTACGTGATTGGTTTCAACGTGCTGACCTGGGCGCTGACGAAAAGCGGGCGGCCGGATCTCTTGATTCCGGTGGGACTTTCTGCGTACGCGATGGCGGTGGTCGTCACTCTCCACCTGCCCGAGAGCGCCCTGTTTCGGTCGCCATTCCGGCAGGCGTATTCGCCCAGGGTGGCCAGCGTGGTTCGACTGGGTTTCTTCACGTTGCTGTTCGAGGTGCTGGCCCACCTCCGATGGGCGACCGGTGGGGTCTCGGCGCTTTACTTTACGATGCTCTGGTTCGTGCCGATGCTTTCGTCGTTCACGTTCTTCCTTTTTCTTCGGGACGTGTACCAGCATTCGAATGCCGACGATGGCCGCCTGACGAACTCGCGCGTCTTCTTTACGGATCCGTTCACGCGGTGGGCGATCTTTGTGTATGGGCAGGACATGCACATTCCGCATCACCTTTTCCCGGCGATCCCGCATTATCGGCTTCCGGACCTTCACGAGCTATTGAAGCGAGGCCATGGCGACTATCAACGGCTGGTGGTCGAGACGCACGGGACGTTTCACGATCCGAGGGGTCGGACGACGATCCTCGACGAGATGACCCGGCCTCGGGCCTCGGTCGATGCGAATCCCCTGTGAGTTTGCTTTTGCTCGCGGGGCGGGATCGCGTAGACTGGCTTTTGTCGTGTTGCGATCCCTCGACAAGGAAGACCCGACCATGAGCCAATCGACGCCGGCCGAGCGTGAATCCGCCCCGCTCGCGAGTCTCGACGAGTGGGAAGACTTCCTCCAGGAGCGGTACCCGAAGCCTCGCGAGAAGTCGTCGTTCCGCGACTACGGCGAGAACGTCCGACCGGGCGTTCGCGAGTTCTACCGGCTCAACCATCGCCACCAGACGCTCGATTTCGTCCGGTCGAAGGAGCGGGAGTTCCTCTCGCTCGACCGCCGGAAAATGGGAATCTGGGAGGCAATGGAGTATCTGAATACCCTCGTCGATGATAGCGATCCGGACACCACGCTCACGCAGATCGAGCACCTCTTGCAGTCGGCCGAGGCGATCCGGGCGGACGGTCATCCCCGGTGGTTCATTCTGGTCGGTCTGATCCACGACCTTGGGAAGATCCTCTGCCTGTTCGGCGAGCCGCAGTGGGCGGTGGTCGGCGATACCTTCCCGGTCGGCTGCCGGTATTCCGACCGCGTCGTCTTCCCTGAGTTCTTCCGCGAGAACCCCGATTTCGAGGTCGAGGCCCTCCAGACGGAGACCGGAATCTACGAGCCGAATGGCGGGCTCGACCGGGTTCACATGTCGTGGGGGCACGACGAGTATCTCTACCACGTCGTGAAGGATTACCTGCCGGACGAGGCGCTGGCGATGATCCGCTATCACTCGTTCTATGCTGCCCATCGCGAGGGTGCCTACACCCAACTGATGAACGACGACGATCATCGGCGGATGGAGTGGGTCCGCGCCTTCAACCCGTACGACCTTTACTCGAAGGGGCACGCCGCGCCCGACGTGCAGGCGCTCCGGCCCTATTACGAGGACCTGATCGCCGAGTTCTTCCCCGAGAAGCTGGTCTGGTGAGGCCGGCTGCTATTTCCTCGCGGCCTGAAGGGCGGCGATGATCGCGTCGGTATCGTAGACGCAGCCGCCCCAGGTTCCGCCGCTGACGTTCTGGAGCGCGGCCCAGAGGCGGGTGTCGTCGGGGAGATTGGGATCGGGCGAGAGATCCGGATGCGGCGCCCGGGTTGCGAGGATTCGGGCGCCTTCTTCCGGCCCGAACTCGGTCCCGTCGGCGCCGATGAGGTCGAGCGAACCTTCCAGGTTCACCCGGTCGATGACGATCCGGATCTGGTCGCCGTCGCGGACCTTGCCCAGCGGTCCGCCGGCGAGGGCCTCGGGGCTGATGTGGCCGACGCAGGCACCTGTGGAGACGCCCGAGAAGCGGGCGTCGGTCAGCACGGCGACGTGCTTGCCGAACGAGAGATACCGCAGGGCCGAGGTGATCTGGAAGATTTCCTCCATCCCTGCGCCCATCGGGCCTCGGCCGATCAAGACGAGGACGTCGCCGGGCCGGATCGGGCGGTCGCCCTGTCCCTTGATGGCGGCGATCGCCTCGCTCTCGCGGGTGAAGACGCGGGCCGGGCCGGTCTTCCGATAGACGCCATCGGGATCGACCACGGTCGGGTCGATGGCGGTGCTCTTGATGACCGAGCCATCGGGCGCGAGATTGCCGCGCGGGAAGGTGACGGTGCTGGTGAGACCCCGCTCCCGGGCTCGCGCTGGGCTCATGATGACGTCGTCCGGGTCGACGCCGTCCTGCTCGAAGAGGCGCCTGCGCAGGTGACTTCTTCGCTCGCTCCGTTCCCACCAGGCCAGCACCTCCTCGATCGAAACGCCCGAAACCGTTTGCGCTGAGAGGTCCAGTAATCCCAGGTCGCGGAGGTGGAGCATGACCTCGGGGACCCCGCCGGCCAGGAAGGCGCGGACGGTCGGGTGGAAGTACGGGCCGTTCGGCAGGACGCTCACCAGCCGGGGGACGCGGACGTTGATCTCGTGCCAGTCGTCGACGGTCGGCCGGCGGAGTCCGGCGGCGAAGGCGATGGCCGGGATGTGCAGGATCAGGTTGGTGGAGCCGCCGAACGCCGCGTGGACGACCATGGCGTTGCGGATCGATCGGTCGTCGAGGAGATCGGCCAGGGTCCGTCCGGCATGCGAGAGGCGGACCAGCGCCCGGGCGGATCGTCGGGCCATGTCGAGCCAGATGGCCTGGCCGGAAGGCGCGAGGGCTGCGTGCGGGA
>DAIDJI010000801.1 GCA_027451455.1 Planctomycetales bacterium
AGGTGATCGACCCGGCGACGGGGAAGGTTCTGGATACGGAGACGCTCTCGAACTTTTACAAGGGTGCGTACCTGACGTGGGCGATCAGCGGGCACGTGCAGATCAAGGTGACGATGCTGACGGGTCCGAACGCGGTTGTCAGCGGTCTGTTCCTCCAGTGAGGCTGTGGTCGATGATCTGTAATGGATCGTGACATTGAGGGAACGGGCGGGGCTGTCGATCGGCCCCGCCCGTTTCGCTTGCCGGGCTGCTCCGACGCGAGGAGCCTGGGGAGATTAGCGCCCGCCCGACTCCCACCGCTTGTAAACGCGTTCGAAGGCGGCGAGGGCCTCGGCAAATCGCTCGTGGTCCTCGTCGTAAAGGGCGCCGGTCTCGAGCGGGAGCCGGCGGACGCCCTCGGCGACCTGGTCGCGGGCGCCGAGCATCTGGAAGTAGATCCGTTCGAGAGTCGGCCGATCGGCGTGGTTCCCGGTCATGACGTCGAGCTTGCGGCGGGCGGCCTGGATCCGATCGTCGATCGAGCGGAGTTGCTGCTCGAAGGTGGCGCGCTCGGCGAAGTGGTTGCGGACCGGATAGCTTGGGCTCTTGAACGGCACGGCCGGGCGCAGGCTGCCCGCCTGGGGCTGCTCGGCGGCCTCCGTGATCGCAGTCGAGGTGGACACCTGTATGGGACCTCCGCACGGGAATGAAGACGGCGAGCGAGGGGAGCATCCCCCCGGTCGGATCCGGTGGTCGGCTCGCGTTGAGGCGATCGAGCCGCGTCGCTACAATTCTGATCGGTCGGGCCGCCGACCGCCAGAGCATCCTCGCCGAGGGCGCGGGATCGGATCGCTCTGTCGCGCTCCAGGGAGGGACGCCGATGACCAGGTTGCGGATCGGGATGGTCCTGGCGATGTTCGCGGCGGGTTTCGCAGCCGGGCCGGGCGGATCGATCGCGGCCGAGGCCGAGCGGCCTGATGTCTCCGCGGGATGGGCCATTGAGGAGGTCGCCCGGGCTCCTCGCATCCTCTTCCCAACGGCCATCGTCGCTGCGCCTGACGGGACGCTCTACCTTGGCTCCGACCCGATGGACATGCCGGGCCCGTCGACCGCGCCGATCGATTCGGTGGTTGCGATCCAGCCCGGCGGCAAGATCGTTCCTTTCGCTGAGAAGCTCTGGAGCGTGATGGGACTGGAATGGGCCGATGGCGTGCTCTATGTGGTCCACGCACCGTTCCTCTCGGCGTTCCGCGATACCAACGGCGACGGCCGCGCGGATCATCGGGTTGACCTGATGACCGGACTGGGCCCTCGGTTACCTGGCGCCAGCGGGATGAATGACCATATTGCCTCGGGTCTCCGCTTGGGGATGGACGGGTTCCTATATATAGCCGTTGGTGACAAGGGCATTCCGCGGGGAGTGGGTCGCGACGGCAAGACGATCCAGCTCCGCGGCGGCGGCGTGATCCGGATTCGACCGGACGGGACGGGCCTGGAGGTCGTCTCGACTGGCGAGCGCAACCCGCTCTCGGTGGCGCTCTCGGCCTCGGACGAGGTCTTCACCTACGGGAACGACGACGACAGCCACCGATGGCCAAACAGCCTGACGCATCACATCTTCGGCGGGCATTACGGCTATCCCTATGAGTTCCTCGCGGCTCCGAAACGATGCCTGCCGATCCTCGGCGGGCAGGACGGCGGCGCGGGAGCGCAGGGGCTCTGCTACGAGGAAGACGGCCTCCCGGCCGAGTATCGCGGCAACCTCTTCTTCTGCGACTGGGGCCGGCAGGAGGTCCAGCGGATCACCCTCCGGCGTAATGGTGCCACGTTTGCCATCGCTGCCCGCTCGACGATCGTGACGAAGGGAAAACTCGCCGACTTCCGCCCGTTCTCGATCGCCGTTGCTCCCGATGGCTTCTGGCTGGTCGACTGGGCTTACACCGGCTGGCTAGATCCGAAGGTCCAATCGGGGCGACTCTACCGGCTCCGATACCAGGGCCGCGATGCGACGAAGCCGGCTCCTCGACCGATCGACGACGACCGCGCTTCCCTGCTCGTGGGCCTGGATCACCCGGCCCGATCGGTCCGGATGGAGTGTCAGCGGGCGCTGGCGCGGATGGGACCATCCGCCATTTCCGACCTCGTCCGCCGGCTGCAATCCGGTGGATCGGATCTCGGCCGGACGCACGCGATCTGGGCGCTCGATGCGATCGGAGGCCTCGAGGCCCGGAAAGCGATTGTCGCTGCGATCGACGACCGATCGTCCGGCGTCCGGCTTCAGGCGGCGCGGTCGTCGGGAATCCGAGGGGATCGAGAGTCGGTGCCGGCGCTGGTCCGCTTGCTCAAGGATCGGGATGCAGCGGTCCGTCGCGAGGCGGCCATCGCGATCGGCCGGATTGGAGACAAATCGGTGGCGCCGGCGCTCTTCGCAGCGCTCGACGACGGCGATCGCTTCGCGGCCTGGTCCATCCGCGGTGCGATTCGGCGGATGGGCGCCTGGGACCAGGCGGAGCTGGTCGGCGCGCTGCTCGACGAGCGGCGAGGACAGACGGCGCTCGAGTTGACCGATGAGGCGTGGGATGTTGCCGTGGCCCGGGCTTTAACCGAGGCACTCCGGCGATCGGATCGTCCGGTGCTGCGAGGCCGGATCGTGGAGAACCTCGCCGGGATCTTCCGGCAATACCCGGAGTGGTCGGGCTTCTGCCATAGTCAAATCGCCGGGAGCAACCGGAAGTCGCGCAACCCACCCGCTTGATTTAGAACCGAACCGAGAGCGCAAGCGAACCGAATTGATGCGGCCCGCCCTTCTGGTGCTGGAATTCCTGCGACTGCATGACCTGCGTGTAAGTCAGGCGCGTCCCGAAAACCATCACCGCGACCCCCGCCTCGACTTCGCCGACATAGGGGATCAACGAGACACTGGGCCCGCTTTGGAAATCATTTCCGTCC
>DAIDJI010000802.1 GCA_027451455.1 Planctomycetales bacterium
GGCGAAACGGCCGCATCGCCGAGAGACTGTCGTCGAAGCTGGTCATCACGCGGCGGTCGGTGCGCAGACGAACGACGTCGACATCCGCGGTGATCGTGTACGAGTCGCGGCGGATAGGTCCGCCATCGCCGACGCGGGGCGACTCGGCCAGCAGGGCGCCGTTCTCGGCGATCAGACAATGACCGCCGAAGACGAGGTCGGTGGTCGACTCTGTCGGCCCACAGCCAGCCAGCGCGTAGGCGGCGACACAACGCCCCGACTGACCGGACACCAGGTCGGTCCGATACCGGCTCTTGCCAATCGTCTCGTTACTGGCCGAGAGGTTCGCCAGCACCGTCGCGCCGGCCATCGCCTGCAAGGCACTCGGCGGGATCGGAACCCAGAGATCCTCGCAGACCTCCAGGCCGACCACCAACGACGTCGGGCCGTCGTCGATCCGCGCCTCAAAGAGCAGGTCGATCCCAAACGGGACGCGACGGCCATTGAGGTGGACCTCGGCCGGCTCCTTGCCAACCGCCGGGCTAAACCATCGGCTCTCGTAGAACTCCTTGTAGTTGGGCAGGTACTGCTTGGGGACGATTCCCAGAACCTCGCCGCCGGCAATCGCGACGCCGCAGTTGTACAGACTGTTCGCGACCGCAATCGGGGCACCCACCACGACAAGCTGCCGGCCCCCGGCGGTCGCCCGCGCGACCTGCCCAATCGCGGCACGAGCGGCGTCGAGCAGGCGGGTCTGGCCGAAGAGGTCCGCGCAGGTGTAACCGGTCAGGCAGAGCTCCGGAAAGACGACAACGTCGCTCTCAGGGCAGGTTGCCAGAACGCGAACGACCTCGTCGGCGTTGGCAGTCGGATCAGCGATCGCGACCCGAATCGAGACGCAGGTGATCCGGGCGAATCCGTGCCGGTTCATGGGCAGACCACCCCGCCCACAACGGGCCCCCACGGGCGATGCGCGGATCGCCCCAGCGGCCCTGGCATCCTTTTGAAGGAACGGTGATAATGCGTATCCATGCTGCCTCCCGATCGATCTCGCCCGGACTCTCCCCCGGCGTCGACGGTGGCCGAGGAGGGGGCCGAGGCGCCGGGATTGGGACCGGCGCGGGCTTCGTCTCCAACCGGTTTATTCTATCAGGAACCACCATGTCCCACCCGTCCCGATGGATCCGGATCGCCGTCCTCGCCCTCTTTGCCGGCGTCGCGGTCGCGGCCGAAGCTCGCGCCCAGCGCCGATCCAGCCTGTTCGCCGCACCAGCCCGACGCCCATTCGCCCCGGCCGACACACCCAGGCGGCCCGAGCGGCTCCGGTTCGTCGACGTCCAGCACATCAAGGCCGAGCTGACCATCGACACGAAGGCCCAGGAAATCCGGGGCGCTGTCACCCACACTGTCCGCCCCTTGCACCCCTTCCTCAAGTCGATTGAGCTCGATTGCGGCAAGGACCTAAAGGTCCAGCGCGTGACGATCGGTCCCGACCGCATCGTCGGCAAGTTCCGCCGAGAGGGAGACAAGCTGATCGTCGACCTGGACCGTCCCCGCGGACCCGACGACACGTTCGACCTCGCCGTGACGTACTCCGGATCGCCCGAGAAGGGCATGAAGTTCATCGCCCACGATCCTGCCTATCCCGACCGGCCGATGGTCGTATGGACCCAGGGCGAGGCCGAGGAGACCCACCACTGGCTCCCCTGCTACGACTACCCAAACGATCGTGCCACAACCGAGATGATTGTCAACGTGCCAAGGCCGTTGAAGGTCGTCTCCAACGGTCTCCTCGTCGAGACAAAAGACGGTCCCGGCTCGACCGTCACTTACCACTGGAAGATGGACGCCCCGTTCGCCAGCTACCTGATCTCGCTGGCAATCGGCGACTTCGCCGTCTACCATGACCGGCTCGGCGACCTCCCAATCGACTACTACGTCGCCCGGGATGTCGACGAGGCAACAGCGCGGCGGTTCATGGGAAAGACGCCGAGGATGGTCGAGTTTTTCGGCCGGGCGATCGGACGGCCCTATCCCTACGCCAAATACGCACAGGTCTGCGTCCCCGAGTTCGGCGGTGGGATGGAGAACATCACCGCAACGACGATGACGGATGAGGCGCTTCACGACGCCATCGCCGAGCTGGAGCACAGCTCCGACGGCCTGGTCGCGCACGAACTGGCGCACCAGTGGTTCGGCGACCTGCTCACCTGCAAGGACTGGTCGCACATCTGGCTCAACGAGGGCTTTGCCTCGTACTTCGGCCCGCTCTACTCCGAGCACGCCCTCGGCGAGCAGGAATTCCGGATCGAGATGCACCGGGAGATGGAAGGTTATCTCAACTCCGACCGCGATTACCGACGGCCGATCGTCGAGACCCGATATTCCTCACCCGATGATATGTTCGACGCAGTGACTTACAACAAGGGAGCGTGTGTCCTGCACATGCTCCGCGGCCTGATCGGCGACGAGGCCTGGTGGAAGGGCATCCGCGGTTATGTCGCGAGCCATGCCTTCAACGTCGTCGAGACCGACGACTTCCGCCGGGCCATGGAGGCGGCCTCGGGCAAGGACCTGAAATGGTTCTTCGAACAGTGGGTTTACAGGGCCGGGTATCCCGAGTTGAAGGTCCGCTGGCATTACGAGGACGCCGATCGGACGGTCCGGGTCCGGATCGAGCAGACCCAAAAGATCGACGACCTCACACCACTGTTCCGGCTACCGACCACCCTGGAGATCGCCGAGGCCCCGGGCCGGGTCCGCTCGATCCCCATCGTGATCGACGACGAAGTCCAGGAATTCGTGATCCCGGCGACGGAGCGGCCCAGGCTCGTGCAGGTGGACCCCGAGTCGCGGATCATCAAGCGGCTCGACTTTCCGAGGACCGATGCCGAGAGCATCTATCAGCTCGAAAATGCGACAGCGGTCCTGTCGAGGCTCGAAGCGGC
>DAIDJI010000803.1 GCA_027451455.1 Planctomycetales bacterium
TGCCGGCTCGAAGCCCGGCGATCCCCCGCGATGGGATCGCGTCGACCCGGGGCATCCGCTCCGCGCAGCAGGACGTTTACGACCTGATGGCGCAGGGACGTTCCTTCGTCTACTCGCCCGACCTCTGGAGGCAGCTCGATGGCCATCTCGCCTACGAGGACCTCGACCTGACCAACGACCGGATCACCCGATGGGCCCCGCTGAACCAATCGCTCTACGTCGGCTACAAGGTGATGCTCGCCGGGCTTTTGCTCCAGGCCAAGGGCGACCGGGTCGCGATGAACTCGTCGGTCGAGGCGCGCTATCCGCTGCTTGACGAGGACGTCGTCGCCTTCTGCGCCTCGATCGCCCCGGAGTACAAGTTGCGGGGCCGGGTCGACAAGTGGCTGCTCCGGCAGGTCGCCGCGCGAACGCTCCCGCCCCGGATCGCCAACCGTCCCAAGACCATGTTCCGGGCGAGCCGGACATCTGCGTTTCTGGCCCCCGACCGCCCGCAATGGGTCGACCAGCTTCTCAGCCCTGAATCGCTTCGGAAGACCGGATGGTTCGACCCGCAAGGCGTCGCCCGGGAACTTCGGGCACAGTCCAGGTTCCTGGCGATCACCCCCAAACGGATCATCATGGACCTTAGCCTGACCTGCGTCATCGCCACGCAGCTCTGGCACCACACCTTCCTCGGCGGCGGGCTCTGCGAGTTGCCCGTCTGGGAGCCCACTCCGCTCCGCGAGAACGGCCCGCCCACCATCGACCTCAATCTCCCGATAGCCCAGCCAGGCGATCCCGCGCCGGCCCAATGAGCCGGCGCCTTGCCTCGCTGCTTATTCTTGGCCCAACTCCCGCCGCCGGAGCCGGGTTGCGATCCCCATCAGCGCCAGCCACCACGAGACGCCGTAGATGACGTTGTCGTAGTCCCGGTATCGGAGCATCAAAAGCGCGGTGAAGTACATCTGAACGGCCGGGATGAACATCTTCGGCGTGAAGAGCCAGCCCATCGACGCCAGGAAGAAGGAGCTGATTGTCCCCCAGGCCGGGCGATACCAGCGCATCTCCCATCCCATCAACTCGTTGAGCGAGACCACGTTGAACGAGAGGATCAGGAAGGTTCCCCAGAACCGGGTCATCAGCCCGATCGCCGCCGACGACCGCATCCAGCCCCGGCCTCCAATCAGGCGAAGCGCGACAAGCATCGCGACGAATTCGGTCACCCAGAGCAGCAAATGCCGGGGGTCGCGGTGCCGTTCCGGGTCGTAGATCGACTGGCATCCCAGGAAGATCGCGAGGTGGATCCAGGCCATCGCCGCAACCGCACGCGACCAGCGCCCGCCGCCTGTCACCAACGCCTCGTCGAGATCGGCCCGCAACTCCTCTTTCCATCCCGAGAGTCGCGCCTCCCCTGGCGACGGCTCAACAACCTCTTCCACTTCCGGCATCGTCTCCAGCATTGAAATGGCCCCATTTTACCCAGTTTGCCGATGGTTTCCGGTTGTCCAAGTTTATCATGGGGAACGATCGGGTGTGGGGAGGGGGCATGGTGAAGCAAAACGGACGGTCCGCCACGATAGGAGGCCCTACGTGGCGGGCCGTCTCGGTTCGATCGATTGGGGATGTGGACTGGCTCAATCGCGGAACCATCGCCGGGAGGCGCCCCAGGTCGCGGTGTGCTGCGGTTGGTTGACGACCCGTCGCGAGGTGCTGACGACGGCGGCCGTTGCGACGGAGTCGCCCGTGGTTGCCTGGGTCCCGTGGGTTGTCCCGGTGGCGGTCTGGGACGTGGCGAAGGAACCCCAGAGAGTCTTGACCGCCGGGGCGGCGGTGGCCGGGGCCGTCTGGAGGCTCGCGGCGGCCGACGGCGAGAAGTTGACGTCCACCCAGAAGTTCATCCCGCCCGAGCCGATGCTGGGGAAGGAGCCGGCCGACTGGTAGACGCCGTTGCTTCCGAGTACGCCGTTGGAAGGGGCCTGGAGTGGGCCATTGCTGACCGTCTGGCCGTTGAAGTATCCGGTTGTGATGCCGAAGTAACTCGACGATGTCGAGAACGAGACGACATAGGGCGTGTTCGGCTGGATCGTCACGGGGTTGGAGAACGTGACCTGCTGCCAGCCAAAGGACGACTCGCCCGTGAAGGCGGCCGAGGCCAGCACCTGGCCGGTCGAGGACCAGAGGGTGCCGACGTTCGGGCCGCTCATCCAGGTCTGCTTGTAAAAGCGGACGCCGGTGACCACGCCGCCCGTGGTGGAGGAGAATTGCAGGCCGAGCTCGTACGAGCCCCAGGCGTAAGCGTTCTCGGGCGGGGTGGTGAGCCCGCTCCAGAGGGAATCCGTCGTCGTCGGGGCACTGGCCGCGCTGGTGGTGGTCGCGGTGGCGACGTTGCTGGCCGCCGAGCTGAGCCCGCCTCCGGTCGCGATCACCTGGTACGAATAACCGGTTCCGGCGGCGAGGCCGGTGTCCTGGTAGGTCGTCGCCGTGGTCGTGCCGACCTGGGCCCAGGCGCCGCCGCCGGTGCTTCGCTCGATCTCGTACCCGGTGGCGCCGGCCGCGGCGGTCCACGAGAGGTTGATCCCTGACGACGAGGCGGCCGTTGCGCCCAGGTTCGTTGGCGCAGCCGGGGCGACGCTGATCCCCGACGATGTCGCCGAGAGGCCCGAGCCACTGGCGGTGATCGACTGCGAACCGGCCGTCTGGAAGGTGACGTTGAAGGTGTGCGTTCCCTGGTCGGCCGACGTGAATGTGTAGCTGCCCGGCAGTCCGGCGTTCGCGTCGGTGCTGGAGAACGTGATCGTTCCGGTGAAGCCGGTATCCACTCCGCCGGTTGGCCTGTCGGCCGTGACGGTGAAGTTCAAAGTCTGGCCCGGTTAATCTGCTCCAGCCTCCGATCCTTCGGCGCGTACCGCGTCTGTTGATCCTTCAACTGTTTCATCGCGG
>DAIDJI010000804.1 GCA_027451455.1 Planctomycetales bacterium
CAACGACGAGCCGATCTGCGAAATCTCCGACCCGCCGCTCTCCAGTGTGGTCCCCGATCATCAACGGGTGGGCTACGAGGCCGCGGCGCTCCTCGGGCGGATCTGGGCGGGCGAGGCCGCGAGTGGAACGAACCTCTCCGTCCTCACGCCGCCGGCCGGGCTGATCTCCCGGCGTTCCAGCGACGTCCTGGCGCTCGATGATCGCGAGGTCACCGAGGCCATCCGCCTGATCCGCGACCGCGCCTGTCAGGGGCTCGCCGTCGAGGATGTCTGCCGGGAGCTCGCCGTCTCGCGCAGCACGCTCCAGCGCCGGTTTCGCCAGTTGCTCGGCCGGACGGTCCACGACGAAATCGTCCGGGTCCGACTCGACCGGGCGCAGGAACTGCTCGCCGGAACCGACCTGCCGATCGCCTCGGTCGCAACGCGGTGCGGCTTCGGGCGGCAGGAGTACCTCGGCGCCGTCTTCCGGGCCCGGCTGGGCGTCTCACCGGCGACCTACCGGCGGAGGGCCCTCCCGACTCCGGGCCGGGCCGAGATCACCGCGCGGGTGTCTCGATGATCCCGGGACGAGTAAACTGAACCCAGGCTTTCCCGGAACGCCATCCCTGACGACGGAACCCGCATGATGCCCGCCTCCTCGCGTCCCCCGGCCCCGTTTTACCTCTCGGCGGCGGTCGCGATCCTCGCCGCCGGCGCGCCCGCAGCGGTCGGGCAGGACGCCGTCGCCCCGCGCGACTGGATACGCCCCCGCGCCCTTCGGCCGGGCGAGACGATCGCGTTCGTCGCTCCCTCGGGCCCCGCCGAGGCAAACTCGATCCGCGCCTACGCCGCCCAGCTTGAAGCGGCTGGCTACAAGGTCGTCATCCCGGAGGGAATTGCGGGCCGCCGAAGGCACTACCTCGGCGGAACCGACGACCAGCGCGCCGACGAGCTGAACCAGGCGATCCGCGACCCGAAGGTCCGGGCGATCTTCCCGGTCTGCGGCGGCGTCGGCCTGACCCGGATCATCGACCGCCTCGATTACGAGGCCCTCCGCCGCGATCCCAAAATCGTGATCGGCTATTCCGACCTGACCGCGCTCCACCTGGCGATCGCCGCAAAGGCCCGGCTGGTGACCTTTCATTCGCCCATGCCGATGCACAGCCTCTGGAAGGCGGATCGCCCCGAGCATGCCTTCGCCGCCGATTCGTTCCGTCGGGCCATCTTCGCCGATGCGTACCTACCCGGAAAAACCGGCTACACGATCGCAACCCCGCCCAGCCACCGGCCGAAAACGCTCGTCGGCGGCAAGGCGAGCGGCCGGTTGCTCGGCGGCAACCTCTCGCTGATCTGCGCGACGATGGGAACGCCCTACGCGATCCAGCCCCGAGGCGCGATCCTGCTCGTGGAGGACGTCAACGAGGCGCCCTACCGGGTCGACCGGATGCTCTCGCAGCTTCACCTCTCGGGCGTGCTGGACGAGGTTTCCGGAGTGGTCGTCGGCAGTTTCTATCCCAGTGGCGACAAGGACGCCGACGAGATCGACCGCGTCCTGCGCGAGTGGCTGGAGCCGCTGAAAAAGCCGGTCGTCTGGAAGTTCCCCGTGGGGCACAACCCCGAGAACGCCACCCTCCCCGAGGGCGGTCTCGTCGAGCTCGACGCCGATGCCGGAACGCTCCGCCTCCTGGAAGACCCGGTCCTTCGGGATTGATCGATCACCGGTCCCGACAAAACGGCGACTGGTTCCGAGTCTTCGTGGTGCCTGTCGCCGTTTTTGTCGGGACCCGGGAAATCGAGCCATCCGACCGACGCCGCGCTCCTAGACTTCCTCCGGAAGCTCCCCGGATATCAGCAAACCTTCGGCGACCCGCTCGATCGCGACTTCGTCGAACGAGAGAACCGACGGAGCAGGGCCGACACATCGACGGTCGCCAACGATACGTTGAAAGCCCGGATGGAGCGGATCTGGCCTCGAGAGTCGCTGCCGCCGGACGAGCCCGAGCCTGGGAGCTAAACGTCGATGGAAGTCGTCTACGCCCTTGAGACCTATCCCGAACTGGACGCCGACGCCTTCATCGATGTCCTTCGCCGATCGACCCTGGCCGAACGCCGGCCGGTCGACGAACCCGCGCGAATCGCCTCAATGCTCCGCCACGCCGACGTGATCGTCACGGCCCGGGTCGACGGCTTGCTGGTCGGTATCTCACGGGCGATCACCGATTTCTGTTACTGCACCTACCTGTCTGACCTCGCGGTCGACGAGGCGTTCCAGCATCAGGGGATCGGCCGGGAGCTGATCCGGCGCACCCACGAGGCGGCCGGCTCGCAGACAACCCTCATCCTCCTCGCCGCGCCGAAGGCCCGCGGCTACTATCCCCGAATTGGGATGATGGCACAC
Organism: Planctomycetales bacterium; assembly: GCA_027451455.1. Classification (GTDB taxonomy): domain Bacteria; phylum Planctomycetota; class Planctomycetia; order Isosphaerales; family Isosphaeraceae; genus JAKAUH01. Next base: position 2,378 of record DAIDJI010000804.1, read on the forward strand.
GATTCTTGCTGGATGATCCCGGGCGGTTCGACTCGGGAAAAAACGCCGACGGAATCGGAAACGCATGGTCAAGCCGATGCCCACAAGCCATAATACGTGGTGATACGATCGGGGCTGGCCCTCGGCTCGGACGAGGACCGCCGACCTTTCTGCCCTCGACAAGGCCCCGTCCGGAAAGCGAGCCCGCACATGACCACGATCGGAACGATCCGAAGAGTCGCGGCGCTGGGTCTGATGTTTGCGACGGGAGCAAGCCTCAACTCCGAGTCGAGGGGCCAGGTCGCCTACACGCCCCAGGTCGGCACGATCCTCAACGGAGCCGCCTTGCAGGCCACTCCGGTCGTCTCGGCCGATCGCCGCGCGCATCAGCGCCACGTTGCGGCGGCCGCTGCGGTAGTCGGCCAGCGCCTGGCGCAGGTAGTCGAGGCGCTGGCCGGCCAGATTGGGCACGCCGGGCAGGGTGGCGATGCCGTCGTTGCCGTGGCAGGCCGCGCACAGACCCAGGCGGACGGGCGGCGCCATCGGCGCGGCAGCGGG
>DAIDJI010000805.1 GCA_027451455.1 Planctomycetales bacterium
AGCCCGTCGGCCACCAGGCCGCCCAGGAGCCGGTTCACGCTCTGCCGCGTCCCGCCGATCATCGCGGCCAGGTCCGACTGCGTGTAGGGCCAGCCGAGCCGTACCTCCGACGCCGTCGGGTCGGCCTCCCACGCGAGGTCCCCTCCAGTGTGACCGCCGACGCGATTTCCCGAAACCCGGTCGCCCCCTCGACGAGATTCGCGGAGGCTCGCGAGAAAGCATATTCGCAGCGCGATGCCTCCGGCGACGAGGAAGTGGCTCGGGATCAAGCGACCGGCACGCGATCGATGAGCATGGGGGCCTTGCACCGCCCGCACACCGGCCTCAGCCCAGCCTCGACCCTGTCCAGGAGTACCCGGTTGGTCACGCCGCAGCAGGGGCAGGGGATCAGTCGCGTCTCCATGGTCACCTCATCATGAGCGCCGGACGAACTGGCTCGCCCGGCCGGACGGAAGGATCCGGAGGTCTCGGCGAGGTCGTATTACGCCCGCGAACTCCGCGGCCAACCTCCGTTCGACGTGACCATGATGGTCACCCTGCGGGTCTACACCTATGCCGTGGGCGTCTGCTCCAGCCGCAAGATCGCCGCCGCGTGCGAGCGCAACCTGGCGTTCCGTGTCATCCGCGGCGGCGATCGGCCCGACTTCCGCACCCTCAGCGACTTCCGCAAGATCCACACCGCGGCGCTGAAGCCCCTGTTCCTCGAGGTCCTGCGGGTGGCCGGCGAGTTGGGATGGTCCGGCTCGGCAACCGATCCACCTACGGGACCAAGATGCGCGCCCATGCCTCGCGGCACAAAGCCATGAGCGACGGCTACATGGCCAGGGCGACGATGCGGCAGAAGCTCGCCTTGGGACCGGCAAGGTGCTCTACGCGGCGCGGAAGCGGATCGTCGAGCCGGTGTTCGGCCGGATGAAGAGGGAGCGGGACATCCGGGGGTTCCTGTTGCGCGGGCGGGAGAAGGTGGCAGTCGAGTGGCAACGGATCTGCCTGACGCACAACGTGCTCAAGATCTGGCGTCGCGCCTGTGGCGCCGGCGCGAGCGAGAGGGGATAGTGCGCGCCGAGGGCGGGGCCGAGGCCGAACGGCCCGAGCCCCGCGAAAACCCAGGGCGATGGCGGGATGTGGACGAATTCTCGGACAAACTCCTAGGCCCGCCAGAAGAGCGAGTCCCGAGGCGCTGTATACCGAACCGCCATCTCGGGGGTTTCGATCCGCGCGCCGTCACGGTGTAGCGACTCCACAGCCGAGAGGGTCATGCCCGAGGTCAAGAGCGTCCGCTCGACCGGATACGGCGCTTGACCGTCCACGAGCATTTGCTCGATGTAACGTACCAGCGGGTTGAAAAACTCTGCTGTGGAAGCGGCCCGACCGGGCATCGGCAGATACATCTGGCAGGAGATCAGCTCGTCCGTTCCCTCGATCCGACCGGCGTAGTTGAAGTCCTTGATCACCGGCATCATGAACAGGGTGGTGCGGAAGCCGTCACGGTGCTCGATGAAGTAGGCCAGAGCATCGGCGAAGTGGCGGCGGGCCCAGTCGATCGAGATCGGTTCGGTGAGATATCCATGCTCCACGGGCAGACTCTGACTCCTGGAGAGCGCCGCCAGCAGAAGGCGCGTCGTGGTCTTTGATTCCGAGAGTCGCTCCCAAACCCGCTGACCGCGGAAAGCCTCCACGCTCCGGATTCCGACCTCACCGCCACGGCGCCGCTCCGACATGCACTGGGCCGTCTCCAGGCCATGGAAGTCGTAGCTGTCGACGCCCCCGTAGCCGACACAGACGCTCTCGACCAGAGGCGCGCCAAACGGTACATCGACCGCGGGCAGACGCCAGGTCACCGGTAGCGAGGAGCCGGCCAGGAAGGGGAACCCGAGGCGCCGCGAGTCCTCGACCATCTCGAAGCACTCGTCCCACTTCGTCGACAGGTGCTTGTCATTGAATACCGGCACGCTCCGGCCGCTGGCCTCGAAAACCTCGATCACCTGCTTGAAGAACCTGTACCGAGGGTAGAGGGTTTGTCCTTTCTCATTGCGAGGGTACTGGCCGTGCTCACCGATGATGACCACCCCATCGACGGCCAGTTTCGAGGTCCCGCGCGTTAGCGCCTCGGCGATGGTCGGGTAAATCGGCACGTGGTGCTTCCCGGCCGTCGTCCGGGCGAGGTCCCCATCGGGGAATTGATCGATATAGAGTGCGACGAGGTCGACGTCGGGAGTCCGCCAGCCGCCTTGCCAGGCGTAGCCCAGGAGCAATCGGTCGAGGAAGTGCTGGGCGTGCGAAAAGCGGCGGACCACCGTGCCGATCAGCGCGATCCGCTTCCTGGGCGCCGCGCCCGCCCCGGTTCCGGTCGCCGCCAGGGCCGCTGTCGTGGCGAGAAAGGAACGGCGTGAAAGGGCAGACTGCTTCATGGCCGATCTCCTTGATCCAGTATCCCGAGGATGTCCCTCGGATGCTGGAAAACGGAAACGCTCTGTGGCGGCCCCGGGGCTTGATGATGCCGTCTCTTCGCGTGCTGGGGAACCCTCGCCCGCGAGCCAGTACCCCGAGCAACACGTTACCAGGTCCTCGACCGACCGGACAGTCGTCCGTTATCCAACGGCCAGGGTATCGTCCTGGGGAATTGTCCATCCCTCCATCTCGGTGTCACTACACTCTCGATAGGACCGATCGATGAGGTTGTTTTAGCCTAAAAATGCGTCATGTATCGCGGTTGCCACAGATTAGGGTATGCTAGTACGTCTGTCAAAATCCGACCTCCCCAACCTGTAGGAACGAACTTGTCGCACATGGTCACGGTCCAGACCGAGGTCCGCGACCCGTCCTCGATCACGGTCGCCTGCCGCCGACTCGCGATTGATGAGCCAGTCGAGGGCACGGCGCAACTCTACAGCGGCCAGGCCAGCGGCCTGC
>DAIDJI010000806.1:0-2478 GCA_027451455.1 Planctomycetales bacterium
TCCTGGCACGTTGTTCGTCCGGCCTAGTCGGTCCGGGCGAGTGGCCTTAGCATGGAAGGATCGATCCAACGCCCCCGATCCCGGAGGTCTGCTTGCCATGCCCGATCGATCCGCGACGATGGATCCCGCATCCGTGGAGGGATTCCAGGCCGAGCTTGCCCCGCCGATGCTGGTCGCCGGGGATCGGATGGACCAGCCGACGTTCCACGCACGCTACCGGGCGATGCCGCCCGGCACCCGGGCCGAGCTGATCGATGGAGTCGTCCACATGCCCAGTCCGGTCGGACCCGATCACGCGAGCGCCCACGTTCCCACGATTCTCTGGCTCGACCACTTCGCCGAGCAGACCACCGGGTTGCAGGTCCTGGACAACGCCACCGCGATCCTGGGTCCAGGGAACGAGCCCCAACCCGACGCGATCCTCCGGATTCTCCCCGAGTTCGGTGGCCGGTCTCGCGTCGTCGATCGGATGCTCGTTGGCGCCCCCGAGCTGGTCGCCGAGATCGCGCACGCTTCCCGGTATGTCGACCTTGGCCCGAAGCGGCGCGACTACGAACGAGCCGGGGTTCTGGAATATGTCGTCCGGGCGCTCGAGCCCGACGCGGTCTTCTGGTTCGTCCTGCGCGAGGGTCGATTCGAGGAGCGAACGCCCGGTCCGGACGGTCTCTACCGATCGGAGGCCTTTCCCGGCCTCTGGCTCGACCCGGACGCCCTGCTCCGAGGCGACCGACGACGGCTCCGCGAGGTGGTCGACCTCGGTTGCGCCGCGGCCGATCACGCGGACTTCGTGGCACGACTCGACGAGGCCCGGCGGCGGATCCCGCCGACGCAATGAAGCCCCGAGCCAGCCGATCGGTTAGGATTGGGCCTTCGTCGAAACGATCGAAAAACGCTGGCCTGGAGGACGAACGCATGGCGAGGGCGAAGGAGCCATCCGGTGGCCGATTGGTGGTCATCACCGGGGTCACGCGAGGGCTCGGCCGGGCGCTCGCCGAGGGAATGGCGAGGACCGGCCATCGGGTCGTCGGCTGCGGACGGACCGCCGAAGCCATCACCCACCTGCGCAAAGTGCTCGGTCATCCCCACGACCTCGCCGAACTGGACGTCACCCACGACCATTCGGTGAAGGCGTGGGCGGATCGTCTCCTCGCCGAGCATGGCCCGCCCGACCTGCTGATCAACAACGCCGCGATCATCAACCGAAACGCTCGGCTCTGGGAGGTTCCAGCCGAGGATTTCGATCGGGTGATCGATGTGAACATCAAGGGGGTCGCGAACGTGATCCGTCATTTCGTCCCGGCGATGGTGACGCGCGGATCGGGCGTGATCGCCAACCTGAGCTCGGGATGGGGGCGGTCGACCTCGCCTGAAGTGGCGCCCTATTGCGCCAGCAAGTGGGCCATTGAGGGACTCACCCGGGCTCTGGCGCAGGAGCTTCCCAGCGGGATGGCGGCCGTCCCGGTGAACCCGGGGATCATCGACACCGAGATGCTCCGAAGCTGCTTCGGCGGCTCGGCATCAAGCTACCCCGACCCAACCGAATGGGCCAGGGCGGCGGTCCCGTTCTTTCTCGGTCTCGGACCCGCCGACAACGGCCGGCCAGCCACCGTCCCGGGGCATCATGACGAGGATTAAGATCCACCGTGAAACTCACCTCGTTATCCAACCGATCCACGTCGAAAACGTCTCGAACCGTTTCGACGCTCGAGAGGGAATGGAAACGGGGAGGAAACGACCGGCAAACGGGCCCGCGTTTCCCGTCCCGCCCCTCTTTCCCGTCCAGTCAACGAGACTGACACAACGTCGAGGGAGATTCGATGGCCATTCCTTGCCTCGCACCCGCTTTTCTCCTCCTCGTCGCCGTTCCTCCTGTCGATGCGGGCGAGCCCGGACAGCCGGTGCGGGGCATCTTCGCGAGGCCGGAGCGGCTCTCGCCCGAGTTCCTCGCCGACTGGAGGACCAGGGGGGCGACGGCGGTCGTCGTCCCCCTCGACGAGGGGACGAAAGGCCGCTGGAAGGACATCGCCGACCGCGTCGAACGGGCTGGGATGAGCCTGTGGCCCTGGGTCGAAGTGGCCCGAAACCCGGCGCTGGCCAGGGCCCATCCCGAGTGGATGGCCGCGACCGGTGGGCATCATGACGACTGGAGAAAACGATTCCCCGGCGCCCCGCGGGCGATGGCGGGCGAAGTCATCAAGGCGTGGCCGTGGGTCCCCATCGGCTATGCCCCGGCGTTCGCCGCCCATCGCGAGCGGTTGAAGACGCTCCTGGCCGACCTGCCCGGGCGCTGGTCGGGCGTATTCCTGAACGACCTTCAGGCCGGGCCGTCTTCGTGCGGCTGCGGGAACGACCAGTGCCGCTGGGCTCTTGATTACGGCACGCCCTCGACGTCGGAGCGGACGCCCGGCGCCGATGCGGCGGCGAGGCTCGTTGCCGAGGTCGCCGATCGCCACCCCGGGAGAACCGTCGTACCGGTCT
>DAIDJI010000806.1:2488-2899 GCA_027451455.1 Planctomycetales bacterium
TGCCCGGGGTCAAGGGCGGCACCGGCCTCTGCGGCGGGGTAAAGTGTGCCAGGGGCGATTGCTGGCCTCGCTATGTCCGTTCCTGGAATCCGCTCGTCAAGACGACGCCAGGACCCATCGCCGTTGCCCTCTGGCCCGAGACCTTCCGCCGTGAACCGGTAAGCTGGATCGAATCAGCGCTGCGGCTCTTCCAGAATCCTCCCGAGGGCGGGACCCCACTCTCTTCGGAGAGGACCATCGCTGTGATTCAGGCGTGGAAGACGCCGGAACCGGCCGTAGATCGCCTCCTCAAACGAGTCGAGCCGCTGGCTCGCGGATGGGTCTTGATGCTCGACCCCGTCGAACAATCCTGGGAGCCGCGGACAGTGGCGATGCCAGGAGTGCGGCAATAAGACATAAGATAATAGGCCA
>DAIDJI010000807.1 GCA_027451455.1 Planctomycetales bacterium
CTCGCGGTGGAAAAGCGACCGCCCTTGCCCAACCTGCAAGGGCGCCCGGTTCCGGCCCGAGGCGCTCGCGGTCCGGATCTCGGGCCGGAACATCGCCGAACTATCCGCCCTGCCGGTGCGCGAGGCCCGGAAACTTCTGAGCGAAGCGAGAGGGTTCCACAACCATCCGGTCGCCGCTCGCCCGGCCCGGCAGGTCGAGGACCGTCTCCGCTACCTCGCCTCGATCGGTCTGGATTACCTGACGCTCGACCGCCCCGCCCGCACGCTCTCGGGCGGCGAACTTCAGCGAGTCATCCTGACCCGCGCCCTCGGCTCCGGTCTGGTCAACACGCTCTACGTCCTCGACGAGCCCTCCGGAGGCCTGCACCCAGCCGAGATCGGCCGCATGGCCGGCGTTCTGAGCGGACTTCGCGACCTCGGTAACACGATCGTCGCCGTCGAGCACGACCCCGGGCTGATCTGCGCCGCCGATCATGTCCTCGACCTCGGCCCGGGCGCCGGCGAGGCAGGGGGGCGCGTCCTCCACAATGGCCCACCGGCCACGCTCCTGACCGCGCTCCACTCGCCGACGGCCGACTACCTCTCCGGACGACTCCGCCAGCGGCTCCCAACCTCTCGACGCCAGGGCATCGGCCGCCGCCTGGAGTTGATCGGTGCGAGCGGGAACAACCTGAAATCGATCGATACATCCTTCCCGCTAGGACTCGTCTGCGTGGTGACGGGCGTCAGCGGCTCGGGCAAGAGCACGCTGATCGAGGAGACCCTCTATCCTGCGCTCCGGCAGGCGATCCACAACGAGCCGAGTTCGGCCTGTCCGTTCGCGGAGATCCGGGGCGCAGAAGGGATCGAGGCGGTCGAGTTCCTGGACGCCTCGCCACTCTCGCGATCCGGCCGGTCGAATCCAGTGACCTTTCTGAAGGCGTTCGACGAGATCCGACGAACCTTCGCCGCGACCCACGACGCAAAGCTCCGGAACTACGACGCCGGACGGTTTAGCTTCAACGTCGAGGGAGGCCGCTGCAACACATGCCAGGGCCATGGATATCTGACGATCGACATGCAATTTCTCCCGGATGTCCTGGTGAAATGCCCCGAGTGCCGGGGGAATCGTTATCGTCCCGAGGTCCTGGAAATCCGATACCGGGGCAAGAACATCGCCGAGGTTCTCGATCTGACCGCGCGCGAGGCGTTCGGCTTCTTCCGCAACCGGCCGAAGATCCAGGCGGGTCTGCGTCCGCTGCTGGAACTGGGCCTCGATTACCTCCGGCTTGGCCAGCCTTCAGCAACCCTCTCCGGCGGCGAGGCCCAGCGCCTGAAGTTAGCCGGATTCCTGGGCCGGTCCCAGTCCGTCCTGCGAAAGGGCGGGAAGTCGTCGCACACCCTCTTCCTCCTCGACGAGCCGACCACCGGTTTGCACCCCGCCGACGCCCTCAGGTTGATCGATGTCCTCGGTGCGCTGGTCGAGCGCGGCCATTCGCTGATTGCCGTGACCCACAGCCTCGACCTGATGATGGCCGCCGACTGGATCATCGAACTCGGCCCAGGTGCCGGCGACGAGGGCGGCCGAATCGTCGCGCAGGGCACACCCGAACAGGTCGCCGCCATGCCTACCGCAACGGGCGAGGCCCTTGCACTTCGTCGTCGGTCGTCAGTGTGAAGATTCAACCCGCCCGCGCGAACTTCTTCTCTGGAGCGGAATCAAATGGTATGCCTCGCCAACGAGGAGGTTTGTGTTCAAGAACCAGAGACAAATAACAAATAACCCATTAGGTAAAACGAGGAGACGACCATGGGCTCGACAGGTTACAACGGTCCGTTGGAGAAGGTCGGGCCGTGTCAGTGGCGGATTCCGAAGACCTACCGGGCCGACATGCGGGTCGACGGGCTCATTTTCGCGGACGACGTCCTGATCGAGCAGATCCGGAAGGACCAGGGCCCCGAGCAGGTGGTGAACGTCGCGACGCTCCCGGGCATCCAGTCGGCGAGCCTGGCGATGCCGGATATCCACTGGGGCTACGGGTTCTGTATTGGCGGAGTTGCGGCGACCGACCCCGAGGAGGGCGGCGTGATCTCGCCGGGCGGTGTCGGGTACGACATCAACTGCGGCGTTCGCCTCCTGCGCAGCGATTTGCAGTGGAGCGAGGCGAAGGACCGCATCCGCCCGCTGATCGACCAGCTCTTCCGCGACATCCCCACGGGCGTCGGCCAGAGCGGCAAGTACCTCTTCGACAAGCCGAAACTCACGAAGCTGATGGAGCAAGGCTCGGCCTTCGTCGTGAATCAAGGATGGGGGACCGAGCGCGACCTGCAATTTACCGAGGCCGGCGGCCGCCTCGACGGTGCCGACCCGGGCCGCGTCAGCGACCGCGCCATTCAGCGCGGATATGACCAGTGTGGCACCCTCGGCTCGGGCAACCACTTCCTGGAGGTCCAGGTCGTCGACCGCGTCCACAACCAGGCCGCCGCCGAGGTGATGGGCCTGCGCGAGGGACAGATCACGGTCCTGATCCACTCCGGCTCGCGGGGCCTGGGCTACCAGGTCTGCGAGGACTTCCTCCGCGAGACGTTCAAGAACGCGCCCAAGCGGTATGGGATTGAACTGCCTGACTGGCAGCTCGCCTGTGCCCCGGTCCGAAGTCCCGAGGGCCAGGCCTACCTCGGCGCCATGCGCGCGGCGGCGAACTACGCCTGGTGCAACCGACAGCTTCTCACCCACCAGGCGCGCGAGGTCTTCGCCCGGATCTTCGGCAAACCCTGGACCGAGCTCGGCCTCGACCTCGTCTATGACGTAGCCCACAACATCGCCAAGTTCGAGGAGCATCGGATCGGGGGCATATCGAAGCAGGTCTGCGTCCACCGCAAGGGCGCGACGCGCGCCTTCCCGCCC
>DAIDJI010000808.1 GCA_027451455.1 Planctomycetales bacterium
CTTTCGCCTTAAGCACTCCCCCATTCTGGCTCTCCCGTTCCTGCTCAGACCAGATGTCGGCGACGTAACCGGGGAAATGACAAGAACTTGCGATTGTCATTTCCCCGGCCGATGACCGTAGGGAGTGGTTCCCAGGGCGACGTCTGGGTCGGGAATGTGCCTAGGAAAAGGTCGAGGCTGCTCATGAAGCGTGCAACACCGATCCCGTTTATCTTGCTGGTTGTCCTGGCGGCGATCTCGGTGGTCCCCATGAAATTTGGGGGCGGAAATTCACCGGCCGGGGATCCGATCAATTCGGGCGATGTCGCCTGGATGCTGACGGCCTCGGCCCTGGTGCTGCTGATGACCCCGGGCCTCTCGTTCTTCTACGGAGGGATGGTGAGTCTCAAGAACGTGGTCTCGACGATGCTTCAGAGCGTCGTGGCGCTGGGGGTGATGAGCCTGGTCTGGCTGGCAATGGGCTTTAGCCTGGCGTTCGGCGACAGCATCGGCGGGGTGATGGGTGACCCCCGGACGTTCCTGATGTTCGACGGCGTTGGTGAGGCGACGAACAAGGCGCTCTCGCCGACGATCCCGCTGTTGATCTTCGCGATGTTCCAGCTCAAGTTCGCGATCATCACGCCAGCGCTGATCACCGGTTCGTTTGCGGAGCGGGTCCGGTTCTCGTCGTACCTGCTCTTCATCGTCCTGTTCAGCCTCTTCATCTACGCACCGCTTGCCCACTGGACGTGGCACCCGGATGGATTCCTTCGGAAGTGGGGTGTGCTCGACTTCGCCGGTGGAACGGTCGTTCACATGTCGGCCGGCTGGGCGGCGCTGGCCGGGGCGCTGATCCTCGGGCGGCGGAAGTCGCACATCTCGAACGAGACGACCTCTCCGGCGAACATTCCGTTCGTGATCCTGGGGACGGGGATGCTCTGGTTCGGCTGGTTCGGGTTCAACGCCGGCTCGGCTCTCGCGGCCAATGGAACGGCGACGATGGCCTTCGCGACGACGAACACGGCCTCGGCGGCGGCAATGCTCGGCTGGATGTTCTTCGACTGGGCGCGGGGCCGCAAGCCCTCGGCGCTCGGGGCCTGCATCGGCGCGGTGGTCGGCCTGGTCGCGATCACGCCGGCGGCCGGTTACGTCTCGATCCGCGAGAGCATCTTCATCGGTGTGGTGGCCAGCGTGGTCTGCAACATGGCGGCCCACTGGAAGAGCAAGTCGACCCTGGATGACACGCTCGATGTCTTCCCCTGCCACGGCGTCGGCGGGATGATCGGGATGCTGATGACCGGGATCTTCGCGAAGGACGTCGGTCTGACCAGCGGCAAGACCGATACGTTCCTGGCTCACCTCGCCGCCCTGGCGATTGTCTCGGCGTTCAGCTTCTTCGGCGCCCTGATTCTTTTCAAGATCACCGATGTGATCATCCCGCTCCGGGTGACGGAGGAGCAGGAGCTTCAGGGACTCGACCAGAGCCAGCACGGCGAGTATGCGATCGCCGCCGAGCTGCTGCTGGCTCCGGCCACCAACGGCAATGGCGTCCACGCTCCTCACGAGAAGGAACTGGTGCTGGCCTGAGTTCGATCGAAAGAAGCCCCGGGCGCGGCGATCATTGCCGCGCCCGGGGCGATTCCATTGACTGAAGACCGAGGATCAGAGTCCCTCGACCTTCCACCCCTTTCGATAGGTCCGGCCGACGAAGTGGTTGGCCTCCTCAACATTGGCAATGGCGACCTTCCTGGCGTCCCATTCGAGGGTCGTCTTCGGGAACCGCGTGGCGAGACATCCCAGCAGGACCGACTCGGTGAGCGGTCCGGCGTAGTCGAAGGGCGCCGAGGTCTTGCCGTTGCCGCGGACGGCCTCGACGAACTGGATGTAATGGTTGTCGCCGTCCTGATTCTTGATGGCGTCGGCGGCGAACGTCCCGGCGGGAAGCAGCTCGGGCGCCTGGAAGTAGGGAGCGTAGAGCACGCCCTTGGTCCCGATGTAGATCGAGCCCTGATCCTGGAAGTGCTTCTTCTCACCGAGAAGGGCCTTGATCTCGGCGGGCGGTCGGCGGTCGCCGTCGTACCAGTGGAGGGTGAGGGCTCCCTCGGTGAACTCGGTGGCAGGGAAGACGTAATCGACCTGCGAGTCGAGACCCCAGTTGTGGGCGTTGGGGGCGCCGCCGTTGGACCGGACGGTGGTCGGCGAGGTGAGCGCCAGCGACATGAAGACAGGGTCCAGGATGTGGCATCCCATGTCGCCGAAGGTGCCGGTCCCGAAATCGAGCCGCTTGCGCCACTCGCCGGGATGATAATATCCCGAGATGAAGGGGCGATCGGCGGCGACGCCGAGCCAGAGGTTCCAGTCAAACCCGGCGGGAACCGGGTCCCGGCGATCGGGCCGGGGTTTGGTGTCGCCCCAGTGCTTCCCGCTCCAGCTATGTACCTCCTTCACCTTGCCGATCGCCCCGGCGCGGATCGTGGCGGCGATCGTCCGGTGAATGGCCGATGAGTGGAGCTGAGTGCCCATCTGAGTGACGACCTTCTTGCCGCGGGCGGCCTCGGCGACGTGGCGAGCCTCTCGGATCGTCTGGGTCATCGGCTTCTGGGTATAGACGCTCAACCCTCGATGCAGCGCGCTCATGGTGATCGGAGCATGCATGTGATCGGGTGTCGAGACGTTGACCGAATCGAGATGTTTCTCCTTGTCGAGCAGCTCGCGCCAGTCCTGATAGACGCGGATGTCGGGGAATCGCTTCTTGATCGCGGCGGTGTTGCGGAGGTCGACGTCGGCCACGGCGACGAGCTTGACGTACTTGCTCGCGGTGATCGAGCCGATATCAGCGCCGGCCATGCCTGAGGCGCCGAAGCTGGCGTGATAGACCGTCTCGCTGGGTGCGGCGGCGTG
>DAIDJI010000809.1 GCA_027451455.1 Planctomycetales bacterium
TCTTTTCAAGAAGACGCAGCAGGTTCGGCGCCAGGCTGAGGAGCGTGTGGCACTAGCGAGGGCCCAGGCGGCACGAGCCGCGGCTGAGGAGGCAACCCGGCGCTCGGCGTTTCTTGCTGAGGCAGGCAACGTTCTGGTTCGGTCGCTCGACTCCGAGACCATCGCCCGCAGCCTGGCCCGGCACGCGGTTCCGTTTCTGGGGGATCTCTGCGCTGTCGCCCTGGTCGGCGAGGGACCAGAGTTCCCCTGGCGGACCGAACTGGCCTGGATCGAGCAGGCGGCCGAGGCGTCGCCCTTCACGGCCTCGACTTCGGGGCTGGATCTCGGTCCCCTCACCGGTCTGGTCCAGCAGGTTCTGGAGACCGGCGAGTGGCAGTCGTTTCCTGTGACTATGGGTGCCGAGTCCCCACCTGGATGGCATCGACTACCCGCAGAGCACGAGGGTGACAAAGCAACCTGGGAAATCCCTGGTACGAGAATCGTGCCACACGCGGCCGTGGCTGCACCGCTTTGCGCGCGGGGTACTTGCCTAGGCGCGATCGTTGCGGTTCTTGGCGGGAACCGCTGTGGTTTCGACCCGCACCAGGTCGGGCTGGTTCTGGACCTTGCCGACCGAGCCGCAATGGCCATCGACAATGCCCAGCTCTATCGAGACGTTCAGGAAAACGACCGACGCAAGAATGAATTCCTGGCGATACTCGCCCACGAACTCCGCAACCCGCTGGCGCCGATCCGTAACGCCGCTCAGATCCTCCGAATGCTCGAGATCCCGGATCAGAGCCTCCTCTGGGCCAGCGACGTCATCGGCCGACAGGTCGAGCATCTGGTCCGCCTGGTCGACGACCTGCTCGACATCTCAAGGATCGCGGGCGGACGAATCCAGCTCCGATTTGAGACTGTCGATGTCGCCGTCGCGGTGGAGCGTGCCGTCGAGACCAGTCGGCCCCTGATCGATACCCAGGGACACCAGCTTACGGTCACCCTACCAGCACATCCGATTCTGGTGAGGGCCGACCTCGTCCGGCTCTCGCAGGTCCTTTCGAACCTACTCAACAACGCCGCGAAGTACACCGAACCGGGCGGCCGGATCTCGCTCGTTGTGGCCCAGGAGGGCGACAATGTTGTCTTCCAGGTCGTTGACAACGGAATCGGCCTCGCCCCGGAAATGATTCCTCACATCTTCGAGATTTTCACCCAGGTCGATCGCTCCATCGAGCGTTCTCAGGGGGGGCTCGGGATCGGGCTGAACCTCGTACGACATCTCGTCCAGATGCACGGCGGGACCGTCGCCGTCCGAAGCGAGGGGCCGAATTGTGGAAGCGAGTTCGTCGTTCGCCTCCCAACCATCGCCGAGCCCGCCGACTCAATCGCCCCCGCCCCGGCGTCTCCGTTCCAGGCGAGCCACGGACTACCGGGACCACACGATCACCGACCTACCCAGACCTCTCCCCGCCCCCAACTGTGAAAAGCCCGGTGTGAGCGGCCATCCGATCACGGGAAGATCCTCTGCCCGACCGCCGTGTTGAGCCGGAGCATGCTCCGTCGGTAGAGGATCAGAGCGTCGAGGTACTGGCGGACAACGTCCTGATAGATCCGCTGGGCGTTCAGATAGGTGATCAGGTTCTCCTGCCCCTCGGTGAAGAGCCGATAGCGGGAGTCGCGCGAGCGCCGGGCGCGGGGCAAGATTGTCCGCTCGATCTGCCGGACGGCGGCGAGCGTCGATTCGTACTCCAGCGCCGCGCGCTCGACCTCGGCGATCGCCTGCTGCTCCAACCCGGTGAGCTGGATCTTCGTCTGAATGACGTTCCCCCGCGCCCGGGCGATGTTCCCCTGATTGCGATTCACGAGCGGGAGCGAGGCCAGCACGCCGAGGCTCCAGGAGGTCGACGCATTGAGCCTCGGGCTGTAGTTGTTCGCCTGGTAGCCGTAGGGCGTGTAGAGGACGAAGACGTCCTCGAACCGATTGGCCTGCGCCAGCCGGACATCGGCCTCGGCGCGGCCGATACCCAGCCGGTAGGCGATCAGGTCGGGGCGGATGCAGTGGGCCGCCCGGGTCAACTCCTCAACCGGCGGCGGCGCGGCCACGTCTCGGATCGAGCCGCGGACCTCGATCTGATCAGCCTGGGCGGCCGGGATGGCCAGGACCGTCGCGAGGACCCGCTTTGTCTGGCGCAGCACCGCGACGGCCCGATCGCGTGCCATCCCCGCCGTGTCGCGCTGGACGGCGGCATCGTCCACCGCCGTCTCGGGGAGCTCGCCCTTGCGTTGCTGCTCCTCGATTGAGCGGAGGGTCTGGTCCAGGACGGCCAGGCTCGCCTCAATCGAACGGACTGTCTCGCGGGCGTTGAGGACGTCCACGAAGGCCGTGTACAGGTTGTCGATCTCCAGCCGGACGGCGTCCTGATACTGGGCCCGGAGCACCAGCTTCGCCCGCCCCGCGACGTCGAGGCGGGCCCTTCGCTTGTTGTTGAGGTCGAGCGGCTGGACCCAGGTAATCCCGTAGGTGGTGCTCCCCTGGCTCTGCGGCGTGTACTGGCCGTACGGGACGTTGTTGCCGCTGAAAAAGAGGAGCGGGTTGGCCCGGAGCCCGGCGGAGAGAATGTCGGCCTCGGCCTGGGGAATCTCCTGAAACTTGGTGCGCAGGTTGTAGCTGACGTGGACGAGGCGGTCGATGGCCTGGTCCAAGGTCATCCCATCGGCGGGGCCCTCGTCGTCCTGGCCGGGAACCTCCATCGGGCCATATCGCGGGGCATTCTGGTTCGGGATCGCCACAGGCGGCGAGATCCCGGCGGGATGTTCGCTTCTCGCAATCCCCTGCGCCCCGACCGCTGCCGCTGAGAGGACGCCGGTCGGCGCCAACTGCGTCGGAGGATG
>DAIDJI010000810.1 GCA_027451455.1 Planctomycetales bacterium
TTGGCGGACAGGCTGACCGGCTCGGGACGGCTGGCGCAGCAGGCCGACTCGCCCGGCTCGCCGATCGTCGTCCCCGACCGGTTGAAATAGCGGTTGCCGTCGGCCAGGACCACTCGGCCCTCGCGGACGGCCCGCAATTTCGACCAGCCCGGGAGCGCTTCCAAGGTCGCCATCTCGCGGTGGGTCCGCTCCAGGTCGAAGCCGCAGGGAGCGACGATCAGCCAGTCGGGATCGGCCTCGCGGACGCGGTCCCAGTCGATCGCAGCCGAATGCTCCCCGCGCTCGCCGAGGGCGAGCCGACCGTTCGCCGCGTCGACCAGTTCCGGGCCCCAGTTCCCCATCGCGAAAACGGGATCGATCCACTCCAGGACAACCACCCCCGGCGCCGGACGGTCCTTCACCGCCTCGTGGACGGCCGCGATCCGTGATCTCATCGACGCGATCAACTCGGCCGCCTCGCGATCCCGCCCGATCGCCTGTCCAATCGCAGCAATCCCCTCGTAGATTCCGCCGACGGTCCCTGCGCCCAGCGCCAGGACCTGACTGGCGGCAACGCAGCCGGCCCGGCCAACGTCGCCCGGGGTCACGGCACAGACCTCGCAATGCTCCTGGGTGACGAGCAGGTCGGGCTTCAAGGAATCGATGAGAGCCGTGTCGACGTGATACAGCGGCTCGCCGGCTTTCAGGCGACGACGAACCTCGGCATCGATCTGACCGCTCGGCATCTGGACGTCGAACGCCGGGCGGGTGCAGGCCGGTAGCGAGGCGACCCACGAGGGGTTGTCACACTCGTGGGAACGGCCGACAAGATGGTTGCCGGCGCCGAGGGCCGAGACGATCTCCGTCCCGCTGGCGAGCAGGGAAACGATGCGCATGGGGACTCCGTCGGGGCAAAATTCGAGATCAGGCCGGGATGCTCGATGAGCCTGGCCATCATTTCCTGGAGGCGGGCGTTTCGCTCGTTTTCTTCCTCGGCGCGTACTCGGCGAGATGGTCGGCGACGAGCCCCCGGCGGACCAGCTCCTCCTCGGGAATCGCGCCGAGGTCGTGCGTCTGTTCGATCCAGCGATCGAGTGCGGTACGCATGGCGAGCAGGGTCGATCGATGGGCAGGGTCGTTGGCGAGGTTGTGGACCTCGTCGGGATCGGCCTCGGTGTCGTACAGTTCCTCGGCCGGCTTGAACGGGGCGAAGAAGGCGTCCTGGATCGGGTCGAGCTTCCCCTCGGCGTGGAGCCGTCGCCATTCCTGCATGGTCGGCATCAGCTCGCCGTAGGCGATCCGCTGAGCATACGGCAGCTCAGGGTGGAAGTTTCGGATGTAGTGGAATCGGGGGCCGCGAACGCCCCGGATTCGGTCGGGTGTCTCGTCCATTCGATCGCGAGCCGCGAAGGCATAATCGGGCGGCGGGGCAGCCTTCGGGCCGACGATCACCCGTCCCTGGAACTCAGATGGGACCGCGATTCCGGCCAGGCTCAGGGTCGTCGCGGGAAGGTCGAGAAAGGTGACGATATCCTCGCGGACGGACCCCGGGGCGATCTGGCCAGGCCATCGAACGATCAGCGGGACGTGAGTTCCCGAGTCGTAGACCCAACGTTTGCTCCGGGGGAGGCCGCGGCCGTGGTCGCCGGTGAGGATCACGACCGTCTTCTCCGCCAGACCGGCTCGGTCGAGGGCGTCGAGGACCTCGCCGACCTTCTGGTCAACAGCCGTGACGAGGTCGTAATAATTCGCCAGATCGCGGCGGACGAGTGGCGTATCGGGATGATAGCGCGGGACTCGCATCCGGGCGGGATCGTGACGCTCGGACATCGGAACCTGAGCGAGGTTGCGCGCCAGTCGATCGGCGGGGGCCCGGATCTGGCTCTCGTGCGAAACAAAGATGTTGAAGAAGCCGAAGAAGGGAACCGTCGGGATATCCTTCGTCCAGTCGGTCACGACGTCGAAGGAGTTCGGTGGGATCTTGAAGTTGAAGTCGGTTTTGCCGAATGGGCTTTTTGTTGGCCAGCAGACCTGATACCCGCCGCGCCTGAGGTAGTCGGTGAACATCGGCGGCGGCTTGAGGAGGGTCGACCGCATGTGATGCGTGCCGATGCTCGTCGGATACCGGCCCGTGATCAGTCCCGATCGGCTGGGGGCGCAAACCGGGGCGTGGGTGAAGCATCGGGTGAAGCGTGCGCCCTCTCGGGCGAGACGGTCGATGTTCGGCGTCCGGGCCTCGGGATCGCCGTAGCAGCCAAGCTCGGGGCCCATGTCCTCGCCGATGATCCAGACGATGTTCGGCCGGTCGGTGGGCACCGTCCCGAAGGCCGGCGACGCCATCGAACTCGCCGCAATCGCCGCGAATAGCAAGCGCACGTTCTTCATTGGGGCTTCTCGCGGAGGAAGAAACTGACCGGGAGCCATCGGTTGACGTCCCGCTCCCCTACTCCACGAAGCCGGCTGTCCGAATTCAAGAGGGCGACGGTCGAAATCGGCGCGGGCCCTCCAGGAGCCCGCGCCGGTGGTCGCTGTTACTGGATCGTCGCGGAGACAGCCTTCTCCTGACCGTCGCCTGCGCTCCTGACGCTCATGTTGAGCTGGTTGTTAGGCGCGGCGTTGGCGATGATCCAGGCGAGGTTGCCCCGCTGCTCGGTGAGGTAGCCGTTAATCGAGTAGATCACATCGCCGGACTGGAGCCCGGCCCGCTGGGCGGCGGTGCCAGGATAGACATTGGTGACCTTCATCCCGCGACGGCCACTTGCATCGACGACCGGCTCCTCATCAATGCCAAGGTAGCGGCCCTGCGCCGGCATCGCAGCCACGGCACTTGCCGCCGGGGCGACGTAGGCCGAGCTGTAGGTCGTTACCGCGCCCGGAGCTGCATAAGCGG
>DAIDJI010000811.1 GCA_027451455.1 Planctomycetales bacterium
CCGAGAGGAGCGAATCCATGAGAGCGAACCTCCCCTGCACCGTTGCCGCAATGATGATTCTCTGGGCACCGGCCGCGTCCGCCGCGGAACCGCCCGCGGCAGGCGTCGCCGAGATCCAGGCCCGGCACGACCGGGCGCTCGTTCGCGAGCTTTCCGAGTATGTGATCGCCCACCCGAAGGCCGCCGATCGCGATCAGGCATATGCAGCGCTGTTCAACAAGGCGATCGAGCATGACTGGTTCGCAGAGGTCGAAGATCTCGGACGGAAGTACGTCGAGACCGATCCCAACGGGCCGGTCAAGGCGCTGGCGCAGATCGTCGCTACGATGGCAAGGGCTGAGGCCGGCCGGTACGACGAGGCCCTCATCCGGTTCCGTGAACTCGTCAAGGGGCTTGATGCCACCGATGCCCAGGAAGAGTTTGTCCGAACCTTCTCCGACGAGTTCACCGCCCGCTTAATCGCGGCGGGCGAATACGTCGTCGCTCGCCAGGCGATGGTCGCCGTACTCGACCGATTCGGGGAGATCGAGGCGGTCCGAAACAAGGTCCAGCAGGATTTGAAACGGCTCGACCTTGTCGGCAAGACAGTATCTACCTTCTCGGCCGACGACATCCAGGGAAAGCCCATCCGCAGCAGCGAATTTCGGGGCAAGTATGTCCTGATCGATTTCTGGGCAACCTGGTGTGGGCCGTGCATCGCCGAGTTGCCAAGACTCCAGGCGGCCTATCGGTCTTATCACGCGGATGGACTCGAAATCATTGGTGTCAGCCTCGATGAGTCGAAGGAAGCCGTCATCGAATTCGCTCGGGCACGGAAAATTTCATGGCCGCAGATCCACAACGCCGGTGCATCCAGTGACCTCGTGCAAGCGTTCGGTGTTTCCGCTATCCCGGCGACGTATCTGATTGATCCACAAGGAACCATTCTCCGGATCGATCTCAGGGGCCAGGCGCTCGATGAGACGCTGGCCCGGATCTTTCGCAAGCCTGCTGTGCCCCGATGATGGAGACGTCCGACCTCTTGGCGACCGATCGGTCGACGTGTATGCTTGTGGACGGGTTTCTGCTGTTCCAAAAGCGTCCCGAGACCGAGGTAGAGGCATGGAGATGGGATCAATCCGCTCCACGGCCGCAGTCGTGGCGATCGTCACGACGGCCCTGATCGCGTGGGGAGGCGCCGGACCCTCGCCCGACGCCTCGGGACAGGAACGATCGATCGCCTCCGCACCCCGATCATCGATCGTGGCGCTGGCACGGCTCCAGCCGGCCTCTGGAGTGATCGAGGTCGGCGTTCGGCCGGGAATGCGGGTTGATGGGCTCAAGGTAAAGGAAGGCGACGACGTTTCGGCTGGAGACTTACTCGCGATCCTAGAAGGGCACGACGCCGCCAGGATTCAGCTCGACCTTGCCCGCTCCAAGAAGGAACGTGCCGATCACGATCGGGCCGCCCGCCTCGCGGCTGCCCGCAAGTCCAGCGATTTGAGCCGACGCCGGTACGACGAGGCGAAGAAGCTCTACGACCAGTTTGGCGTCACGCTCAAGGGGAAGGATCGGTACGACGCGGAACTCGCTCTTTATCAGGTCGAGATGCAGGCCATCCGCACCCAGCTCGATTTCGAATTGGCTCAGGGCCCAAGATCGAAGGACCTTGACGGTGCCATGGGTCAGGCTGAGGTCGATTTGGCAGCCTCCGCACTTCGAGCGACCGAGATCCATGCCCCGTTGGCCGGGCGCATCCTCCGGAACATCACCGAGCCCGGTGAGATCAGCACCGGGGTATTGCTCGTGATGGGCGACATCTCATCGATGGTCGCAAAGGCGGAGGTTTATCAGTCCGATGTACCACGGATCAAGGTCGGTGATCCGGCCGAGATCGACATCCTCGGCACCCGAGTCTCGGGAAGCGTGGCACGGGTGGGAGCGATCGTCGGCAAGAATCAACTCGTAAGCCTCGACCCGAGAGCGCCTCGCGACCTTCGCATCGTCGAGGTTACGATCCTGCTGGAGCGGACGGAGCCGGCGAGCCGGTTCGTCGAGATGGAGGTGGATGCCGAGATCCGCCCATCGAACGCTAGCGGATCGTCCCGATGAGTGCCGGCCTTCCGACGCCTCCGTTGGCCCTTCGAAACGTCCGGCACGGCGGTCGGAAGACGTTCGCTGCCATCGCGGGTGTTGCCTTCGCAATCACGATGGTATTACTCCAGCTTGGTTTTTACCATGCTGTCGAGATTACAGCAACGCATATCTACGAACAACTTGATTTCGATATCGTGCTTCTCGCCGCGACCTACGACCATTTTTTTGCACCGGGGGAATTTCCGAAGGAGCGGCTCCGGCAGGCGCGGTCGCTGGAGTCGGTAGCCTCAGCCTCGCCCCTTTACTCGACTTTCAATCTTTGGCGATGCCCACCCTATCCACTCGACGATACTGAGGCCGCGCTCGACGACGATCAACCCGAGCCGGGCCCTCTCCGGCGATGGCTCCTTGGGGGCCGTCTACCACGCCCGCTCAAGCGTCGAGAGTTGCTCGTGCTTGGCATCTCGCTCGACTCTGACCCGTTCCACGGGAGGGTCCGTCGGGCCATTGACGAGGCAGGACCGAGGCTCCGGGAGCCACGGAACGTTCTCCTCGACGAGCTTTCGAACCTGGACTTCGGATGGCCGATGGTCGGGCGATTCGACGGCTGGGAGATGGGCCGGACGTCGGTCCGTGTTGTCGGCGGCTTTCCGATGCTTCGCGGATTTGCGGCCGACGGGATCGCGATCTGCGACGACGCTAACTTCACCCGGCTCTGCGAGCGGCCATCGAACGAGGGGGTACAATTCGGATTCCTCAAACTCCGGGACGGCGGAAAGGCGG
>DAIDJI010000812.1 GCA_027451455.1 Planctomycetales bacterium
TCGCCGAGCATGTTCCGCCAGATCGAGTGAATATGATTCGCCTCGTTCTGGGTGTTGTTGAACTCGATGACGAACGTGGGGCCCTGGACGCGGTAGGCGTGGCCGCCGCTCCGATCGGGGGTTCCGGCCCATCCAAAATGGATCGCGTCGAAGCCGGCCTTCTTGACCTCCCCCAGCCAGGCGCGCGAGACCTCCTCGGGCATGTCGAGGGCATAGGTCTCGACGAGAGCCCGGAGCATCGCCTGCTGATCGCGATTCAGTTGGGAGTACGCGATCCCGACGGGCGCCTCGGTCGGAGGCTGGGGGGTGTGGGCGGCCCGAACATCGGCGGGCGCCTTCTCGGCGAAGGTGGCCGTCTTGCGCTGGTCGGCGTCGAGAGCCTGAAGTAGACGGATCGCGCGATCCTCTCGCTCGACGAGCGTCCGGAGCCCCTGGCGCGGACCTTGACGAACCTCCGCCGGGTTCGAGCCGAAGAACGCGGGCGTCGCCGCCAGGATCTTGCCGTCGTCGAGAACGAAGTTCAGCGAGAGGTGGTGCCCCTCGACCCGCCATCCCCATCGGCCTCGGTCGCTCGGCGTGCCGAAGATCGTGAGGAAATATCGCTCTGGGTCGCGGAGCGGGCCCCGGCCCTGTTCCATTTCGCGGAGAACGGCCTCCAGGCTCATAATCGTGGTCGCCTTAAGGAAGCCCGAGCTCGCCACGCCCGACTCGATCAGCCCAAAGGCCAGCGCCCGCTGCTCGCCCTTCAGTTCCTTGATAGGCAACCCCTTCCGCTCGCGCGGGATGAAGTGCCAGTTTAGACGCTCCTCAGACTCGAACGCGTATCGGATCTTGTCCGCCTGATCGGCGTCGAGCGACTTCAGCAGTCGATCGGCCGAGACCGCCATTCGGCTCCCCGTCTGATCGACGTACGCCCCCGCCCATAGCGAGAGCCCCACGACCGCCGCCGAAGCCAGGACCAGGCTCGCCCTCATCCTATGCATCACTAAGACCCCTGGATCGAACCACTTGTTTCGCCTCGCGCTGGAACTGATTTCATCGACGATGCGACGAGCCAAGTCAAGTCCCGCGCGGGTTTTTCCGGCGATCGCGGCCGGGCCGGTCGCAGTCGTTTCGACGCTCGTTCGAGGGAGAGCTGGCCCGGACGGCCCGCCCCATTGCGGGCGGTGTCCGGACCGGTATCCGAGGCTGTTTGGAATCCTGCCGATCGCGGCCCCGGCCTGATGAAACGCGCGTGGCAACATCCTAGAATATCGATCTCAGCCCGAGCCACTCTCCCACCTCGGGGTGCGATCCAACGGCGACGTCCGGCGCCGCGTCGCACCTTGCTTTCGCCTTGTCCCGTCCACCAACCCCACGGAGATCGCCACCATGAGACGTCCCGTTCGATTCGCCCTCGTCTTGCTCATCGCTGGCCTAGTGCCGGCGATCGCCCTCCGGGCCCAGCAGGCCGCCAGCACGCAGCCGCGCCGCGGTCCCGAGGCCGCAGCCAGCAAGGACCGCCCGGCTGCACCGGCCGATCCGATCGTCGAGAAGATCAAGGAGGAGGGTCTAAAACGCTCGCAGGTGATGAGAACGCTCAGCTACCTCACCGACGTCATTGGCCCGAGGCTCACCGGCTCGCCCAACCTCAAGCGGGCCAACGAATGGACCCGCGACCGCCTCTTGGCCTGGGGGCTGGCGAACGCCCGCCTCGAGGCCTGGGGTCCGTTCGGCCGGGGCTGGAGCCTCAAGCGGTTCTCGGCACAGGTGATCGAGCCGCAGTGCATCCCGATCATCGCCTATCCGAAGGCCTGGTCGCCCGGGACCGACGGCGTCCTCACCGGCGAGGTCGTCTACTTCGACGCGAAGACCGAGGCCGATTTCGCCCGGTTCAAGGGGCATCTGAAGGGTGCGATCGTCCTGACGGCCCCGCCGCGCGAGGTCGCCGCGCACTTCGAGCCGCTGGGCACCCGCCGGACCGACTCGGACCTGCTCGAGCTGGCCGATGCCCCCGAGCCCGCCGCCCGGGGCGGACGGGGCGGCCGACGCTTCCAGATGACCGACGAGCGCCGAGAGCGTCAGGCGCAGATCGAACTCGCCGTGAAGAAGCTGAAATTCCTCGCCGACGAGGGGGTCGGGATGCTCGTCGATCCCAGCTTCCGGGGCGACGGCGGGACCCTCTTCGTCCAGTCGGCCAGCATCCCGGGCCTCATGCCGAACTTCGGCGGCCAGGGCCAGCCCGCCCAGCGTCGGGCCCAGGTCTACGACAAGGACGCCCCGAAGATCCCCCCGCAGATGGTAATGGCCAACGAGCACTACAACCGCCTCGTCCGGATGATCGAGCAGGGCGAGCGCCCGAAGATGGTCGTCGACCTCGCCGTGCAGTTCCACGACGATGACCCGATGGCGTACAACACGGTCGCCGAGATCCCCGGGACCGATCCGAAGCTCAAGGACGAGGTCGTCATGCTGGGCGGCCACATGGATTCCTGGCACGGCGGGACCGGCGCCACCGACAACGCGGCGGGTGTCTCGGTCGCGATGGAGGCCCTCCGAATCCTCCAGGCGACCAGCCTGAAGCCCCGGCGCACGATCCGGATCGGCCTCTGGACCGGCGAGGAGCAGGGCCTGCTCGGCTCTCGGGCCTTCGTGACGAGGCACTTCGGCCTTGCCCCGCCGGGCATGGGCGGCGCCAGTACCGCCGACGAGCCCAGCCGGGAGAAAACGCCCGAGTACGATAAATTCCAGGCGTATTTCAACCTGGACAACGGCACCGGCAAGATCCGGGGCGTCTACTTGCAGGGGAACGAGGCCGTTGCCCCTACCTTCCGCCGATGGCTCCAGCCGTTCCGCGAGATGGGCGCGGCCACGCTCAGC
>DAIDJI010000813.1 GCA_027451455.1 Planctomycetales bacterium
TTAACTGAATTATATAAAAGTAGTAATTGGTTAGAGAGAGAGATATGGGATATGTTTGGTATATATTTTTATAATCATCCTGATTTACGTAGAATTTTAACAGATTATGGATTTAAAGGGTTTCCTTTGTCGCTGGCGAGCGCCGGCTCACGGAATTTGAGCTCAACTGGCTCCCAGGCTACGAGAATTCCAAACCGGTCCGTGTGGGCAACCTCGCCTCGGAACAGTTCCAGCTCGATGTCTACGGCGAGGTCTGTGACGCTCTCTTCCAGGCCCACCGCCACGGTCTCAGCGACCTCGACGACGCCTGGAAATTCGGCCAGATCATCCTCGGCTTCCTGGAAGAGGCCTGGAAGAAGCCCGATCAGGGCATCTGGGAGGTCCGTGGCGACCGCCGCCATTTTGTTCACTCGAAGGTCATGGCCTGGGTCGCCTTCGATCGCGGCGTCAAGGCGATCGAGATCTTCGGCTACTCCGACGGGCACCTGGAAAAGTGGAAGCAGCAGCGCGACGCGATCCACCAGGAAGTCTGTGCCAAGGGATTCGACCCCGAGCTGAACTCGTTCGTCCAGGCTTATGGCGAGAAGAACCTCGACGCCAGCCTGCTGATGATCCCTCTCGTCGGTTTCCTTCCTGCCAAGGATCCGCGAATACTCGGCACGGTCGCCGCGATCGAAAAGCGGCTGATGAACCATGGCTTCGTCCGTCGCTACGACACCACAAGCGCCGTCGACGGATTGCCCGGCAATGAGGGCGCGTTCCTCCCCTGCACCTTCTGGCTGGCCGACAACCTGGCGCTCCAGGACCGTCGCGACGAGGCACGCGCGATCTACGACCGGCTGCTCGACATCCGCAACGACGTCGGTCTACTTGCCGAGGAATACGACCCGGTCGCGAAACGCCAGCTTGGCAACTTTCCCCAGGCGTTCTCGCACATTTGTCTGGTGAACACGTCTCGCAATCTTGCCAATAAACGAGGTGGGCCGTCCGAGCAACGGCACAAGGACGCAGGGCCGATCGACCCGTCCTCGCGGCCCTCGCACTCGTCGCCTGGATCTCCACCTTGACCGGCCACCTGCACTCCCCTACCCTCTCGATCGGAGCCAACGTTCCCGCGCCCGATCGGAGCCCGCTATGTACACGACCCTCGGCGCCCTCTGCCTGCTGGTACTGCCCTCGACCTTCCCCGTCAGTGTCCGCGTGGACGCCGACAAATCGTCCGGCCCTCTGAAGCCGATCTGGCGATTCTTCGGCGCCGACGAGCCCAATTACGCTTACATGAAGGACGGTCAAAAGCTCCTCTCCGAGCTGGGCCGACTCCGTCCCGGCTCTGTCTACTTCCGCGCCCACAACCTGCTCACGACCGGCGACGGAACCCCGGCCCTGAAATGGGGCTCGACCAACGCCTACAGAGAGGATGCCCAGGGCCGCCCGATCGACGACTGGACCATCGTCGACCGGATCTTCGACGCCTACCTGGAGCGCGGCGTGAAGCCATACGTTGAGATCGGCTTCATGCCGCGTGAGCTCTCGCAACATCCCGACCCCTACCAGCACCGATGGACCCCGACGGCCCGTTACAACGAGATCTTCACCGGCTGGGCCTACCCGCCGAAGGACGAGAAGAAGTGGGCCGACCTGGTCTATCGGTGGGTCCGGCATTGCCTCGATCGGTACGGCCGTAATGAGGTTGAAACCTGGTACTGGGAAACCTGGAACGAGGCCAACATCGGATACTGGCGCGGCACGCCCGAGGAGTTTCGCAACCTGCACGACCTCACCGTGGACGCGGTCCGCCGCGCCCTGCCGACGGCCCGAGTCGGCGGCCCGGACTGTGCCGGTAGCGGCGGCCGATGGACTCGCGATTTCCTGGAACATTGCCTCCGCGGGACAAACCACGCGACGGGCCGGGTCGGCACGCCGATCGACTTCATCTCGTTCCACGCCAAGGGCGCCCCGTCGGTCGTCGACGGCCATGTTCGGATGGGGATCGCGACTCACCTCCGGACCATCCGAGACGGCTTCGAGATCGTCGCCTCGTATCCCGAACTGAAAGCCAGGCCAATCGTGATCGGCGAGTCAGACCCCGAGGGATGCGCCGCCTGCCAGGGGCCGAGATTCGGTTATCGAAACGGGACGATGTATTCCAGCTACACTGCGGCGAGCTTTGCCCGTATTCCCGATCTAGCCGACCAAACCGGCGTGAACATCGAGGGTGCCCTGACCTGGGCATTCGAGTTTGAGGGCGAGCCGCCGTTCGCCGGATTTCGGGCATTGGCGACCTCGGGGATCGATCTGCCAGTTCTGAACGTCTTCCGAATGTTCAGCCTGATGGGCTCCCGTCGCGTCAAGGCCGAGAGCTCCGGCCAGGTTGGGCTGGAGAAAATCCTCGAGGAAGGCGTGCGCGCAAGGCCTGACGTCGGCGCGCTCGCGTCGACCGACGGCGACCGTCTCTCAGTCCTGCTCTGGCACTACCACGACGACGACCTCGACGGCCCCAACGCCGAGATCGACCTGGAAATCCGGGGTCTGCCCGCGGACACAGGCCCAGTGCTCGTCCACCATTACCGGGTCGATCATCAGCACGGCAACGCCTTCGAGGTGTGGAAGCGGATGGGATCGCCGGCTTCCCTGTCCCGCGAGCAGACCGACGAGCTGACCCGGGCCTCTCGGCTGCCGCTGGTCGAATCGCCCGGAAGGGTCCGGCCGGGCGCGGGTGTCCTCAAGCTCCGAACGACGCTCCCGCGTCAGGCGGTCTCGCTGATCCGGCTGGAGTGCCCTACCCGTTCCGGCCATTCTTGAGGAGATTGGTACCCTCGTCGCTCACGCGGGTCTCGGGCTCCTGAAGAACGCGCT
>DAIDJI010000814.1 GCA_027451455.1 Planctomycetales bacterium
TCGTCCGCCACGGAATGGACTACTGGACCGGCACCGTGTACACCACCAATCGCCGCGTCTGGGAGCACGACGACGGCTTCCGCGATTATCTCAAAAAAATCCGGGCCCTCGGCATCGACATGGAGACCGCCACCATCTTCATCGTCGGGTTCGTGAACCACATTCCCAAGGGCGCCTTGCTCCTCGTCTCCGACAGCCCGATGACCCCCGAGGGCGTCAAGACCAGCCGAAGCGACCGGTCCGTCACCGAGCAATACGTCCGCAAGCACCTTCAAATCGGCATCGACTCGCTCGTCGAGCTACGCGACTCGGGCGAGTCGGTCGTGCATATGCGCTTTGAGTAAGGTTGTCCGAGGAGGCTCCCGCTCCCGATCCGGCCGAAGCCGAAGCCGAAGGTGTGGTGAAGATCGGCGGCTGGAGCCGGCCGTTGCAGGAAGATTCAAACCCGGCGGAAAGCCCCCACCGATTTGTATACAGGAACACAGGAGCCTGAAATCCATGATCGTCGGAACGAACCCGCGACCCCGCCACCCCGGGTTAAGGATCATCGGAGCTTTGAAGCTGGTCAGTGGTGCCACGGCGCTTCTGGTGGGGATGGGCGTCTTCCGCTTCCTCGGCCACGACCCGGGACCGCACGCCGAACGAATCCTCATCCATTTCGGACTCGATCCGAACAACCATTTCATCCACGCCGTCATCGCCTGGATCACGGGGATCGATCACGCGAAGCTCCGGGCGCTTGAGGTCGGCACGTTCTTCTACGCGGCCCTCCACACGATCGAGGGGACCGGCCTGATCCTCGGCTATCACTGGGCGGAGTACCTCGTCGTGGTCGCCACCGGCTCGCTCATCCCCTTCGAGCTTTATGAGCTCGTCCGGAAGCTGACCTACATCCGGGGCGGGATCTTCGTCGCGAACATCGCGATCGTGATCTACCTCATCGCCGTCCTGCGCAGGGATCACCGGGCCCGGCTCGCGGCGGAACATCCTGGACGCGAGGGGTCCGACGTCGCTCCAATGGGGAATTCCTGACGATCGAGGATCGACCGCCTCATCGCCATACCCGGCCCGCACAGGAGAGTCCCGACGTGACCGCCGATCCGCTTCCTCACGATCCCGCCATCGTCCTCGATCTGATCGAGGGCTTCCGCCGCTCGAAGGTCATGTTCACCGCCGTCGCGCTCGGGATCTTCGACGCGCTGGAGGCTCGCCCGCGAACATCCGCCGACCTCGCCGCCGACCTGAATCTGGACCCCAGCGCTCTGACTCGCCTGCTCGACGCGGCCGTCGGCCTGAAGCTGCTCGATCGCCGCGGCAACGACTACGCCAACACGCCCGCCGCCTCCACTTTCCTCTGCAAGCAAAGCCCGATTCCGATGACGGGCTATATTAACTATTCCAATATCGCTTTGTGGAAACTCTGGGGCAACCTCGAGGGAGCCATCCGCGAGGGCACGCACCGCTGGAAGGAAACCTTCGGCTGGGACGCCCCCATCTTCTCGAACTTCTTTCACAGCGAGGCCGAGAAGCGCGAGTTCCTGATGGGGATGCACGGCTTCGGGCTGATCAGCTCTCCGAGGATCGTCGGGGCGTTCGACCTCGGCCGATTCCGCCGCCTGGTTGACCTCGGCGGCGCGACCGGTCATCTGGCCATCGCCGCCTGTCGACACTATCCGAACCTCCGCGCCGCGGTGTTCGACCTTCCGGCGGCTACCCCGCTCGCGAAGGAAATCGTGGGCGCCTCGCCGGTCGCCGACCGGATGGAGGTCATCGCCGGCGACTTCTTCACCGACGAACTGCCCGAGGCCGATCTCTACGCCCTCGGCCGAATCCTCCACGACTGGTCCGAGGACAAATGCCTGGCGCTGCTGACGCGGATCATCGACCGATTGCCGAGCGGCGGCGGGCTTCTGGTCGCCGAGAAGCTCCTCGACGATGACCGTCGTGGCCCTGCCTGGGCTCACATGCAAGACGTGAATATGCTCCTCTGCACCGAGGGCCGCGAGCGAACCCTCGGCGAATACGAGGAGTTGCTCAAGCGTGTCGGCTTCGCCGAGGTCCAGGGCGCCCGCACCGGCGCTCCGACCGACGCCGTCCTCGCGATCAAGCCGTGATCGATGGCCGTTCAGGGATCGATCGCTTTCCTTCTCGGATGGCCTGGGAAACGGGGACTGGCTCCAGGGCGAGCCGCAGGGCCTGTCCCCATCTCCCGACCGATTCGATGCCGGTCCTCAGGACGCCTCGCAGGCAAAATGCTCCGGCTGATCGGGTGCAAGTGGATCGAATCGCCCGCACCTGTCGCTTATGATGTGGGGCGGCTCACCATTTCCGAAGACAGGTCGATCGCGACAACATCGAAGGAGGACGCACCGATGAGCGTTTCGAGGACGCTTCTGGCCTGGGCGATGATCTCCGTGGGTGCCCTGGCGGCCGATGGTCCGCCCGTGATTCCACTCTGGCCGAACGGAGCGCCAGGATCAGAGGGCAAGTCCGAGACTGAGGTCATCCAGGAGACCGGCAAGAACGGGGTCCACGACCGCCGCGTCTCTCGGATCCACAACCCGACGATGACCGTCTACCTCCCGCCCCGCGACAAGGCCAATGGAACCGCAGTGGTGGTCTGCCCCGGCGGCGGCCATCGCGTTCTGGCGATCGACCACGAGGGATACCAGGTCGCCGAGCGGCTCAACAAGATGGGCGTGGCGGCCTTCGTGCTGAAGTACCGCCTGGCGCGAACCGAGGGCGCCGGCTACAAGGTCGAGGTCCACGCGCTGGCCGACGCTCGCCGCGCGATCCGGCTGGTCCGAAGCCGGGCTGAGGAATGGGGCATCGATCCGCATCGCGT
>DAIDJI010000815.1 GCA_027451455.1 Planctomycetales bacterium
GGATACAGGCGGAGCGACTCGTTGACCACGCCCTCCGTGTACGTGAGCCGGGGAAGATCGGCGAGCGTCGGGCGTCGGCCGCCGAGCACGTTCTCCAACTCCTCGCGAAGCCGGGCCGCGGCCTCGGGGTGCTTCGCCAGAAGATACCAGGCCCAGGAGAGCGTGTTGGCCGTGGTCTCGTGGCCGGCCAGGAAAAGCGTCATGCATTCGTCGCGAAGCTGGAGGTCGGTCATTCGGCGCCCGCTCTCTTCATCCTGCGCCTGGAGCAGCATCGAGAGCAGGTCGCCGCGGTCCTCGCCGTCCTTCCGGCGTTCGGCGATGATCCGGTAGAGAACGCGATTAAGCCGCCGGATCGCCGCGCCGGTCCGAAGGTTCGACGGTGTTGGAACCCATTGCGGAATGATGATCGGCAGCGCTGAGCTCGCCTCGAAGTTGTGCATCAGGGTTTCCATCGCCGCCGTGACGTCGGCTGATTCACCTCCGACATCCGCGCCGAAGAGCGCCTTGGCAACGATCTGGAGCGTCAGCTTCATCATCTCGGCCTGAACATCGAGCTCACGGCCCTCGCCCCATGTCCCGATCAGGCGAAGGGCGTAGTCAACCATCAATTCGGCGAACCCGGCGATCTTCTCGCGATGGAAGGCGGGCTGTACCAGCTTGCGCTGCGCGCGCCAGAAGTCTCCCTCGCTGGTGAGCAGCCCTTCGCCGAGGGTTCGCTTCGCCTGGCGGAGCCGGTAGTGCTTGATGAGCTTCCGGTTCTGGTGAACCAGCACTTCCTCGACGAGGTCCGGGTGATTGACGAAGAGGATTCGCCTGGGCCCAAAGCGGGCCGAAACCAGATCGCCGTACTCTCGGGCCCATCGGGAGAGCGTACCAAGCCGGTCAGCCGTGAACTCCCTGAGGTCACCAGTGAGCCCGCCGCCTTGGGGACCGGGCGGACGGCTCTTCGCGGGCGGCTCTTGACGGATGGCAGCGCTTCCTGTCGTCATCGGTGGCCTCCGGGCCGAAACGGCTTCGGACAAAGCGAGGGCTGGCTCCAGGTCGTCGAAAACCTGTCCCCGTTCTGGCCAAGCCGGTCATTCGCGGGCCGCGATCATCCAGTCGATCGCGGATCACACCATTTTACCGAAAACGTCCACCAGGGAGCGCCGGCCGATCAGGAGCGGGCCCAGGTGTCGTCCTCGATCGTCCGGCGCGGGTCGACCAGGGCCCACAGCCCCATGCCGGCGATCGCGGCAATGACGAAACCGTAGAGGGCCGGGTCCCACTGGTCTCGTCCGGTGTAACCGTGCGCTAGCCGCCAGTCGGCCAGGTATCCGACCCACGAATTCGCGGCGATCCGGCCGACCGATCCGAACATGTTCATCAAACCGAAGAGGGCTCCAACATGCCGGCCCGAGACCTTCGTGGCGCACGACCACCAGCACGGTAACGAAAGCTGCACCCCGAACGCGGCGGCTGCCAGGCAGAGCGAGGCCATTCGAGTGTCGTCGATCAGGACGCTCGCCAGAATCCCCGACGAGGTGAGCCCCCAGCCGACCACCCCCTGCCCTGTCCGGCCCCATCGCCGGCTCCCCGTGCGCTGGACGAGCCAGTCGGAAAGCCAGCCGCCGGTGATCGTCGCGACAGCGCCGGCGGCCAGGACAAGGGTCGTCAGCCAGCTCGACAAACCCGGGTCCGCCAACCGGGCCTTCTGCAAATAAGACGGATACCAGAACGAGAACAGCTCGTACATCCCCGACGAGAGCGCCACCAGCCCGCTCAGCAGCCAGATGTTGGCGCAACGGACGACGGCATGCCAGGGGATCGGGCCGTGCGCCCGATGTCCGTCGCCCGGGCCGGTCGCGGCCGGTTCCTCGTCGCCCTGAATGAGGAGGCGCTCGGCGAGGTTGGTCCCCGGATGGTCGGCGGGATCGTCGCGGAACCAGACGTAGAACGCGGCGGCCCAGGCCACGCCGGCGACCGCGAACACGACGAACGCCCATCGCCAGCCTAGGGAGTCGATCAGCGGCTGTGCGGCCCGGGGCGCCGCAGCTCCCCCGAGAAGCATCGCCGCCGAGACAATCCCCTGGGCTCGGGCGCGGGAGGAATCGGGGAACCAGTTGCGCAGCACCCGCGCCGTGTTCGGCAGCGCGCCCGCCTCACCGGCCCCGAACAGAAACCGGACGACCAGAAGCATCGTCAGGCCCAGGCTGGCGCCGGTCATCGCCGTGAAGACGGACCACCAGACGACGATCCGGGTCAGGACGCCCCGCGAACCTCGGCGATCTCCCCATCGCCCAGCCGGTACCTCAAACAAGGCATACGCCAGTGCAAAGGCGTTGGCGATCCACGACTTGTCCACTTCACTCAGGCCGAGATCCGCCTGAATTGCCGGCGCCGCCTGCCCAATGCAGGCCCGGTCGAGGTAAAGCACGAACGTCATCGCTGCCAGGAACGCGAGGACGCCGTATCGTACCGAGGTCGGGCGGCTATTCATCGATCCCGTCACTTCCCCCTCGCCTTGCTGATGACCTCAGCAACCGAGACAGGCCGGCCGCCCTGGCGCTGGCTCTCGTCGGCCGCTTCCATGAAGGCGTAGATTTCGATGGTTTCTTCGGCCGAGACGGGGGGCTTGCCGGTCTTGAAGAACTTCACGATCTCGACAACGAGCGGCTCGTAGCCGGCATAGTCACCCACCGGCGCGATTCCCTTGCTGCCGAACGCGGTTCCTCCGAACTTGTAGGGCGCTCGGCGATTGCCGCGGAACGTCCCGATCCGGCCGTCCTTCCAGAGGCCGACGGCCAGGTCGGTCCCCTTGGCATGGGTACGGGCGACGGTCTGGCAGCCGGTGCCCATCACCGT
>DAIDJI010000816.1 GCA_027451455.1 Planctomycetales bacterium
AGTCCTTGGCGTCGTTGCCGCCGGTGCCCGGGTGGATGCTGACGATGGCGTTGGCGTGGTCGACCGGGCCGGCGAGCATGCGCGAGAGCTCGGCGGCGCGCACGCGCGCCTCGAGCGAGGGGACCTGGGCGGCGGCCTCGGCCGCGGTCATCGCGAGGACGGTGGCGACCATCGCGGCCATCGCCCTCGCCGCCACGGATCGAGCCCTCGGCCACCCTCGCCGATGGGCCGTCACGACGACAAGTCCCGCCGCGAGAATCCCCAACGGAAGGCCAACGATCAAGCTGATGTAGAGAACTCGGGCCGCCCGGAGCGCATCGACCACGGAGTCGCGAGGAGCCCAGAACGGAGCATAGGCCGAGAGCCAGGGAGGGCCGAGGAGCAGGGCAACGACGATCACCGTTCCGAGCAGCGCCAGGCCCATCAGCCGGCCGAACCGGCGCGGCCACCCGGCAGAAAATCGAATCATGTCGAGCCCCCGGCGATCCCCCGAACTGTCTCCCGAACCGGGAAACGACGTTCGTGGTCTCCTTCAATTTACCGGGACTCGACACCGAGTTTCATCCCCCCGCCGGGCGATCGGCCGATCGCGGGCGCGGAAAAGACGAGGGCCCTCGACCTCGCGGACCGCTCGTCCGCGAGGTCGAGGCGATTCGATTCGAACTCAAAGATGAGGCATGCTCATCTTGCCCTTGGCGATCTCGGACCGGCCCGGCGGCGGCGGCGCCGTCTTGGCCGCGGGCTGCTCGCCGGTCGCCGGGGCCGGGACCTCGTTGCAGCCGATCAGGGTCGAGCCCATCATCCCGGCCAGAATCAGGCCCAGGATCCGTTGCCAACGCTTCCGATTCATCTTTTTCATTCCAGATGCCTCGATGTTCGATTTTCCGTTTTCCGGAGCGCCCGATGAATGCGGCACCAGGGGCCGAGGATCCGAGTTTCGGCGCCATCGCGCCGGATGACTCCCCAGGCCGAAAATGGAAAACGGAAAACAGGGATTAGTAGCTATCCGCGCTGATGACCTCGTTGAGATTTCGGGTACCGAGGGCTCGATAGGTGATCGGGTTGATCGAGTTCTTGATGAAGTGGACAGAGCCGTCGGCGAAGGCGAAATTCACGCCGCCGGGGTGCAGCCCATGGAAGCCCCACTGGCCGAGCTTGTAGCAGGGACCACCCGGCGGGGTTCCGTAGTTAATCCAGTCGGGCGGCAAAACGGTGTTGGCGAAGCAGGCGTTGAAGTACTGGCCGGTGGTGTCGGCAGGAGTGTTCGGGTTGGGGATCACAAAGGCCCCACCCGTGATCCGAACTCCACCACTGAAGAAACCATTGTCGCCCCAGGCGCCCACGATATTCGAGAAGTAGAACCCCGAGTTGGCAGGCTCATTGAGGAACCGGCACATCTCGCCGTAAAAGAGCGTGTTGCTCGTTCCGTCGGTCACGCCGGAGACCGTGACGACGCTCTCGGGCATGAACATGCCGTCGCCGCCGCCGTAGTTGCAATTCTGGTAGTACGGCTGGTTCGGGTCCGGGAAGGCGCTGACTGCCCAGTTGAAGTAAATATTTTCCTGCCGGCCGCGATTCTCTCCATAGGAGCCCTGGTTTTTCGGCGTGTAGAAAGACAACGGGTTCAGGGAGGCGAAGGGAAGGTCGGAGGGACAAACGTAAGCCTTGATCAGTTGCAGCCCCGCCGTCGCGTTGGGCGAGTACTGTGCGTAGGTCGGGTAATTGTCCCCCTTCACGCTGAAGTTGTAGGAGGCAAAGCTGGCACCCTGTTCCATGAACGGGAGAATGTAGGTAAATGCCGAATAGCCGTAGTAATCCGAGCAGGCATTGGGCTGGCTCCGGTCGGCGAAGGCGCGGTTCCCCATCGGGAACGAACCCTGCGCGGATTCGTAGTTGAAGGTCGCCAGCGCGATCTGCTTCAGGTTGTTGGTGCACTGGGCGCGTCGGGCGGCCTCGCGAGCCGCCTGCACCGCCGGCAAGAGGAGTGCGATCAAAACGGCGATGATCGCGATGACGACCAGCAGTTCGATCAGGGTAAATCCGCGGCGCTCGCCGCGCGGGGTAATGGACATGAATGCCTCCTTCAAAAAGCGAATACTCAAATGAGGAATCGGGAGAGGCGTACGAACGGATGTCCCGAGCGGTCGAAAAAACCTCAGTGTATCTCGACCGCGGGGACCTTACTGGTGCGGGGGACGCTCGTGAATCCAGGGACGGAGGGACACACACCCAGTTTGCAGGCGCAGCATCGCCGTGGGACCCGAGGCTCGAGCCACGTGCCGATGGTCGGACGTCAAACGTCCGATTTCGAACGCGCAGGAGACGGTCCAGGACTGGACACGCCTCAGGCAAGCGCCAATCGATCCGACCTGGTGACTGACTCGGGCCTGGGTGACTGGCTGCCTGGAATCGCTACGTCAGAATCGCTCGCCCGTGAAGTGAGGCGGTGCAATCCCGAATCACCATTCCCTGCGTTGCGCCTGGAATCTCTTCAACGATTGCGGGGAGGCGTTTCCGACCGGGGTCGGCTCCACTCCTGATGTACCGGGATGTTCGGGCTCAATCTTAAAGGATTAAGATATTACCGACGAGGTATTAGCTGAACGAACCGGCGCCCGGTGGTGGGAGAGATATGCGCCGAGCTTGAACAGTAAAGAGTGTAGGATGGGCTGGGAGCGGCGTCAACCCCCGGGCAGCGATCGGCCCGCGATCCCGCCGATTCGGTTATGGCGGGATCGCGCTGAGAGAGCCGTGGGGGCGGGTGTTCCGGGCCGGTAGATTGTGGTCGGGGTCTCTGGTCTGGTCGTGCAAGGATATCGGAATCGCTCGACGAGAT
>DAIDJI010000817.1 GCA_027451455.1 Planctomycetales bacterium
GTGCCATGTGGCTCATGCTCCAGCAGGACACGCCCGACGACTACGTGGTGGCCACGGGCGAGACCCACTCGGTGCGCGAGCTGGTCGAGCTCTCCTTCGCCGCCGCCGGGCTCGACTGGACCGTCGGCCTCCAGAACATGGTCACGACCGCCGGCCTGAAGGTCCCGATGGGCCAGGCCGTCGTCCGCGAGGACACCGGCGAGGTCCTGGGCATGGTCGGCCGCCGCTGGAAGCCGGTCCAAAATCGCGAAGCGTTCGGCTTCCTCGACTCGCTCGTCGGCGACCACGCCCTTCAGTACGAGACCGCCGGGGCGCTCGGCCGGGGCGAGCGGGTCTGGATGATGGCCAGGCTGCCGAAGGAGTTGCGGATCGCCAACACCGACGATGTCACCCGGCCCTACCTGCTGCTGACCAACTGGCACGACGGCTTCGGCTCGCTCCGCTGCTTCTTCACCGGGGTCCGCGTCGTCTGCCAGAACACGCTGAACATGGCCTCCTCGATGGCCACCCGCCAGGGCCTCTCGATACGCCACACCGGCAACCTCGACAGCAAGATTGACGAGGCCCGCCGCGTTCTCGGCATCGCCGTCAAGTTCTTCGAGCGGGCCGAGGAGGAGATCAACCGGCTGGCGAGCGCGAAGATCACGCATTCGCAAGCCTACAACTTCTTCGAGCAGCTCTTCCCCGACCCCGAGGAGCCGGCCCGGCAGAAGGTTGCCGCCCGCAACGCCGAGGAGACCCGCGACGAGCTGGTCCGCCTCTTCGAGCACGGCGCCGGGGCTGAGATGAAGGGCGTCCGCCACACCTACTGGACCGCCTACAACGCCGTAACCGAGTACGTGGACCACGTCGTCAAGGCGAAGACTCCGTCGCTCACCCACGAGGACCGCGAGGGCCGCCTCGCGTCCGTCTGGTTCGGCAACGGGGCCGGCCTCAAGGGGAAGGCGTGGGAAGCCGCGATGGCCGCCGTCGCCGCCCGCAACTGAGTCGATCGACCACGGGCCCCCGGGACAAGAAACCGGGGGCCGAATAAAATCCATGTTTTTGGATGGATTGATCTTGAATCCATCCACCAATCCAATATATTTGAATTGTAAGGAGTGAACGACAGACAACGAAACCCGAACTTATCGAGGAGAAAAACATGCCCGCGAAGACCACCAAGATCGCCGACGCCGCCCCGATGACCGCCGAGGAGAGGGCCGCCGACAACCTGGCCATCGTCGAACGCGACCTCGCCCGCATGACGAAGGCGGCCCGCAAGACGCTCGCCGAGAAGTCCGCCAGGATGGCGGAGAGCATGGCCCGCCTCAACGACCATCTGGCCAAGGAGACGAGCGGCGACGACTACGGGGCCGCCTACGAGATGACCCAGAGCTACTGGCCGCTCCGCGAGGCGTGCGAAACCGCCGGCCAGCTCAAGGTCCTTTCCGAGATCGCCACGACCCTTGCCGACCTCAAGGGCAAGGGTATGGCCCCCGCCACCGTCCTCGCGAGGCTGCTGCGAGCCGTGACGAACGCCGCCCTCCGCGACACGGGACGTTCCGAGTCGTCGAGCAACCCCTACTCCAACGCGATGTCGGCCGACGCCGGCAACGGTCGCGGCCGGGTCTATCAGGACGTCGCCATGATGATCCAGTGCTTCGTCGAGGTCGATGCCTGAACCTCCTGATGAGCCCGTGGAATCCGGGCGAAACGCCTCACCGCGAGGCGTCGGGGTATCACTCGATCGATCCGCGATCCAGGCCCGGGGAGCCCGACAATGACCTTCACCAGCGACCACTTCCGCTATGACGCCAGGACCAGGACCCTGACCGCCTTCGCCTCCGATCTGGGCCTTTCGCCTGGGGAGTTCCCGCGACGGATCGAGATCGAGAACCGGAGCATCGGGGTCTTCCTGGCGGACGGGGCCGAGAGGACGGCCGACAACGAACTGGCCGGCGTCCGATACCGGCAGGCCAACGGACCCTGCTTCGCCCTGATCCTCAACGATTAACCCCAACAAGTCGCGGGGCGCCCCGACGAGACGGCCGTCGGCCGTCGGGGACGTACCCCTCACAACCGTTCTCGGGGATCCTAAATATGGACCGCACGAACCTCCTGGCCAAGATCCAGGGCCTGCTCAGCAAGACCGTAGCCAATGGCGCCACCGAGGCCGAGGCCGCCACCGCGATGTCGGCCGCCCAACGGCTCATGGACCAGCACAACATCGCCCTGGCCGAGATCGTCGGCCGGTCGGACGATGCCGGAATCTTCGGCGAGACGACCGCCTGGACCTCCGACACCGCCCATAGCCATTTCGTCTCTGCCATCCCGATCGTGGAGAAGGTCTTCGCCGTCAAGGCCGTGCTCAAGCGGCTCGTGTACCCCGGCGGCAAGACCGCCGAGGTCCGCATCCTCCTCTTCGGCGACCCATCCAACGTTGAGCCGGCCACCTGGGCGCTCAACTTCCTGGGGCCGACCTTCCGCCGCCTCTGGGACGCCTACCGCATCAGGACCCGGGCGAAGACCGCCGAGATGCAGGGCTACTACTTCGGCCTCGTGGACGGCTTCCTCGGCAAGCTAGACGAGCAGCGGGCCGATCTCGAGCGGACCCAGATCGGGTCGGCCAACGCCCTGGCCTTGCTGGCCGATCGCCTCGACCAGGCCTTCGCCGCGGCCTACCCCCAGGCGGGTAAGGTCGTCAAGAAGTACGACGGTGATGGCGACGCCTACGCCGACGGATGCCGCGATGGCCGCGACATCAACCTCGCCCGCCCGATCGAGAAAGCCAGCCCGACCGCCATTGCCGCCGGCGGCAAGGCCCTGCCCGTGGGCTAAAGAAATCCAAGTA
>DAIDJI010000818.1 GCA_027451455.1 Planctomycetales bacterium
AGATCTCGCCGCGATGGACCTTCAGGTCGAGGGCCTTGAGTGCCTGGACCTTGGGGCGACCCCAGAAATCTCGGTAGACCTTGGTGAGGTTCCGGGTCTCGATGATGACTTCGTGGCTCATTACGCGGGCGCCTCGTGTTGGGCTCGGGTGCGGAGCAAGGGACGGAAGCGTGGCCATTGGGGGTACCTTCCCGTCTGCCGGCAGCGGTGCCGCCGGGGTCGGGAAACATCCGGTCATCGTGGATCGATCAGGGACGAAAAGATTAGAGCGACAACGGGATGGGACGCCGGGTCGTCGGCCGGGGGCCGGTCCAGCGTCGCCGATCCAGGCGCGGGTGATTCCAGCGGCCCGGCCTCGGGACAGGCCCCCGATTCGGACAGATTGCCGAACCGGCGCGGTCAGACCACCCGCCTCTCTGACCTGCTACGATCGAAACCCGGCGAAGGTTCGATCCTTTCCTTTCCCGGCGGTTTCCGTCCTGGCGCGGGGCGGTCGTCGGCGTCCGGTCAGGCACCGGCGCCGCGACCGCGCCTCATTATGCTACAAGGAGGCCCCGGACTTTGACAAGCAGGCGCGCCGGGTGGTCCTGGTCTGGTCCGGTCCGGGTCCATTTCGCGGAGGCAAAAGAAGGGGATGGGCCATTCGAGGCCAGGCTCGTCGTCCCCTCGACACTTCGCGATCCGGTCAGGGGGTCAGGCCCGAGGTTCCCGACGAGACAAACGGGGCCTCGGACCGGCCGTTGAGCCGGGGGACGGCCACGGCCGGATTGTGGCCGGGCATGGTGGCGTACGGTCGGACGGGCAGCTCGCCCGAACTGATCGGAGGTCCGCCCGCCGGGTGCGCTCCGTCGGCGCCGACGTACGGCAAATAACGCTGGCCCCGGGTGACGTAGGGGTTGTAATACGTCGGGAGAAACATTTGCTCGGGGGGGGCGACGGTATATCGGGGGAAGTAGTAGTCGGCGTTCCGGTCGCCGTTGAGCGGAAGGTACGGGCCGTAGTCGGCCCATCCGTAGCCGTCGGGGAAGCCGTTGGGGAAGCCCCATCCGTCACCGGGGCCCGGCGGCAGGATGAACGACCGGTGCCGCATCGCCCGGCGCTTCTGGTACGGGTAGTAATACGGGACCGAGGTTAGCCCGTTCTCCTGGGGAATCCAGTAGGGGGTTGCGTTGTAACCGGCGGCGATCTGGGCCGGCGGAGCGCCGTAACGCGGGCCGCCGGGGTTGGTCTCGTAGCTCGGGGGCTGGGCCGTCGCCTGGAGGGCCAGGCCGAGGCTCAGGGCGATGAAGACGCCAGACATGGACGATCCTCCTTGCCGGCCCGGTCTGGGTTGCGACCGCTCGCCGTCCGATCGGCGAGGGCCGGCCGGCGCCCGGAAATCTCGGCGCCGGGCCGCCTGGACCGGGAATATCGTGCAAGCCTATCACCCCGATTCGCACCGGGCGCGCCGGCCCACCCGGATCGTCCCCCGATTCCCAGGCCGAGGCGATACGATCGGAACAGCAGGTAGCCCCGGAATCGTTCGATCGGTGAGGGCCGGCTCGTCCTCTCCACTACAACCAGAGCGGCCGGCATCTGCCCTGGGTCGGTATCGAGGGCGACGGCCTGCTCAACCTGGGTGCCAGCAACGTGATGGGGCCGACCTACGTCACCAACGCCATCGGTTTTAACGAGAATGGATCAACCTCGCGAAGCGGCGGCCCGCCTCGCGCCGGCTGGGCCCGGTGAGGGGCCTCTCGTCGGTCAAGGCGTTGGCCGGTTGTTCGTCCTGTGGAAGCTGTGATAAACTGGCCCCTCGTTGATGACCTGTGCTCGGCCTTTCATGCGAGCAGTTCTGCGAGTTTGCGCTTTATTATTCGTGTCGCCCTCCTTTTGGGAGGTCAATTGTCTTACTAGCGCAGAGATCCGATCCACGACGAGTTATCAAGGAAGGTCCACCAGCGATGCAAGTGGCACCAGCGAAACCCCTTTCCGAAACGATGTTTGCGGTCCGTCGCCGACTTCTGGGGTGGCCGCTCGATGCGACGACTCTCGTCGGGCTTGCGGTCCTCTCTTATGGCGTCTTCCTTCCGGGACTCGGATACTACTGGGATGATTGGCGGGTTCTGTGGATTGGGTCGGGGCGACTGCCGACCAACCTGCTCGAAAACTATGCGTATCGGCCGGGGACGGCCTGGTTGTTCCAGCTCCTGAACCGCTTCGTGGGGATGAACCATCACCTGGCGCATGGCCTGGCCCTGGCGTCGCGATTTCTTGGGGCTGTGACTCTCTGGCGGATCGTCCGGGTGGTCTGGCCCGGTTGTCCGACGCCGGCTTTTGCGGCTGGGGCGCTTTTTCTGGTCTATCCCGGATTCACGCAGCAATCGATCCCGCTGACGTATCAAAATTACCATGTGGGAATTTTGCTCTGTTTGCTCTCGATCCTGGCCAGCCTGGGATTTTCGTCCGCGAGTCCGCCGGGCATCCGGAGACCGATCGCCCTGGGGACGGCTCTGATCTTGCAGGTGATGTACCTGATGGTCTTTGACGGGATGGTTGCCTGGGAAGTGATCCGATGGACTCTCCTTCTCGTCGTGGCCGCTCAGTTCTCGTCCCTGGCCTGGGTCGCGGTGCGGCTTGCCTTGAAGTGGATGGTTCCTTATGTGGTGACGGTCCTTGGGTTCATCGTCTGGCGCGGCCTTTTCGTCAGTGCGACGAGGTCGGACGTTGACGTCTCGGTTTTACTTCGAGATTGGCTGTCGCTCTCCCTGGGCCAGATGGCCATGAAAATACCCGCCGAGAGGTTGAATAGCGTTCTCGACAGCCTTGTTTACGCCTGGTCGGTGCAG
>DAIDJI010000819.1 GCA_027451455.1 Planctomycetales bacterium
AGCCGACGCCCCAGATATCCGCAGCCGATGATGAGAGTGGTGTTCACGTTTTCGCCTGGTCCAGTGCTTCTTGAATCCGCTTCAACTCCTCGAACGCGGCGAGGATCGAGGGAAGGTTGCGACCGGAATCCGGGTCGCGCCGTCGGCGGAGGAATTCCTGCGCCGCGGCCTTGATGTCGATGCCGAGGTCGCGGACCTGCTTCTTGTAGTAAGTGTCCTCATCCACGGCGTGGCCGCTCAGGTGGAGGAGCCAGGTCTCGATGTGCCATCGCGGGATCAGGATGGCGATCTTCTCGTGTTGCGACCGGGGAGCGAGACCGGCCTCCTTCAAAACGTTGTCCAGCCACTGGACTCGATGCCGAACCGTCTGCTGATCCGCTTCCGTGGCAACGATCAGCGCCCGGTTCTCGCGGGCGTATTGCCGATAGGCCTTGACCTCGCCGGGATAGTTAAGATCGATCCACTGCTTACCTGACCCCTCACCCTCCGGGGCTGTGTGGGGACGGATCTCGCTAACCCGAACTCCCAGTGAATACAGGTACTTGCGGACGAAGCACTCGAAGCGTTCGTCCTCAGATAATAGAACAAACCGAACGCCTCGGCCATTCGGCATCGTTCAGGGTCCCTCCCAGCCGCGAGCGACAAGTTCAGCGGGCGAGAGCGCATCCTCATGGGACCACTCGAAAGGCCGGACCTTCACCGGCCCGCCATCCTCTCGGAAAAAATGGACGACGCGATCCGAGGCGAGGTAATTGATTAGCTCCGGATGATGCGAGACCAGCAAGCACTGTCCGCCGGTATCCTCGACCCGGTCAGCCAGTTGGACAAGCCAGGGCTGGATCTCCCGGAGGGCGACGTAATTATCCGGCTCGTCGATACAGAGAGTCATGTCCGGCCCGACGGACGCGTGGAGCATCGTGTAGAGGCCGACCAGGGCGCGCTGGCCGGTCGAGAGCTGATCCAGGCTGAGGGAATAGGGCTCGGCTCCACGATCGGAATCTGAGGTGGGCGGATCGAATTCGAGCCAGAGCATGAACTTCCCCTGACCAATCTCCGCGAAACGGAATCCCCGAAAATGGTCGAGGACCTCATCTCGCAGGGTTTCCGAGAGCGTATCGAAGACTTCGGGAGATTTGAGCTGAAGGTGGCGAATCCAGGAGGCCAGTTCATGAAGATTCGGATCAGGATGGTTCCACTCCCCGTCACTGATCCGTGACATCCGCTTGGCCAAAGGGTCGGGGCGGAAGGTAAAAACTCTGCCCAACCTCCATCGGAACCAGGTCAGAAGTTTGTTGCCTGTTCCCGCGGGGATGGTCGAAATAGCCGATCGCGATGCCAGGAGTGGGTAGGCCGTTCCCCGCGATCCATCGTCGTGGAAAAGCTGGACCTGGCCCTCTTCGAATCGGCACAATGGCTGTCCGACGAAGCTCAGACTTTCACAAACGATCTGTGTGCCCTGAGAAACACGATCTTGCTCGACGACAAGTCGGTAAGAGTATTCGCCCCCGTTTCCCTGGACACCGAGTTCAAACGTCTGCTCGGATCGCGTATCCCAGGCTGTTAACATGTATTGCCGGAAGGCCATGTGGACGTCCATCCCGTCCACGACAGCCCTTCGGAGGTCATTCAGTAGGTCGAGGATGGTGGACTTCCCGGTGCCGTTCAAGCCAAATAGAAGCTGCATGGCAGCCGGCCGATACTCGAAATCCGTGAAGCAACCGCAGTTATCGATGTAGATTCGGCTGATCATGTCGCCTCCTCGGCCCGGCAAATCGCCAACTGAGGGCCAAACTTCATCGTACCACAGAACGAACGCCGACCAGTCATCGGCACGGACCGGTTCCATCCGCCTCCGTTTCGTCGGCCAGTGGGGCAGGGGGGGCCTCGGTCTCGGGACATCCAGCGTCGAGATAGGTTTGAAGCAAAATCTGCGCGGCGAGCTGGTCGCGGAGATCCTTCCGCTTCCGGCGCTTCAATCCGGCGTCGATCAGTCGATGCTCGGCCTCGACCGAGGTGTATCGCTCGTCGATGTAATGGACCGGCAGGCCCGTCACCCCGGCCAACCAGTCGCCGAAGGTCCGCGCCATCGACGCAAGTTGACCCTCGCGACCGCTCGTGTGCAGCGGGAGCCCGATCACAATCCGGTCGACCTCGTCCTCGCGGACCAGCTCGCGATAATGCCGGGCGTCCAGGTCGGGCGTGCGCAGGTGGTAGACCCCGGCCGGGAACGCCATCGTTCGTCCGGGATCGCTGAGCGCCTCGCCCACGCGACGGGTGCCGTAA
The DNA here is from genome assembly GCA_027451455.1 of Planctomycetales bacterium. Lineage (GTDB taxonomy): Bacteria > Planctomycetota > Planctomycetia > Isosphaerales > Isosphaeraceae > JAKAUH01. The sequence goes on from DAIDJI010000819.1 coordinate 2,284, forward strand.
TCGAGTCCGAGAATCCGGGGCATGGGTCGGTCCGTGGGTTCAGGATGTCGATTCCATCATACGGGGCCATCGCCTCGACCGGCCAGGAGTCGCCGCTGGCGCCGGTGCCTGGTAAAATTCAGCTTGTTCCGCCGTTGGAAGTGGTCGCCCCGAGGGTTGGCACGATGAAGACAACGGAAGGTTCCATCAAGGAAGAGGCGAGGCGGATTGTCGACCAGCTCCCAGAAACGGCTACCTGGGAAGATCTGATCTATCGGCTCTACGTCCGGCAGTCGATCGAGGCCGGCCTGAAGGACGCCGAAGAAGGACACGAGGAATCCGTCGAGGAGGTCCGGCGTTCCTTCGGACTGCCGGAATGAGAGTCTCCTGGACCCGGAACGCCACGCGAGATCTGCGTGGCATCCACGACTCCATCGCCAGGACTTCCCCGGAATACGCCCATGCCCTGGTCGATCGGATCACGGCGAAATCGAAAATCCTCGCCCAGTTCCCTCGGATCGGCCCCCAGGTCCCTGAATATCGGGATGAGTCGATCCGGGAGCTG
>DAIDJI010000820.1 GCA_027451455.1 Planctomycetales bacterium
ATACGTTTCTGCTATTGTCTCTCCAGCGCTGGGGAATGCGTCAGGTTGAGGCGGTGATCCTGGCGCTGGTGGGAACGATCGCGGCGTGCTTCCTGGTCCAGATCTTCCTCGCGGGACCTGACTGGGGCGGAGTGGTCGCGGGTTTGAAGCCGAGCCTGCCAGGCGAGGGAGCGCTTTATGTGGCGATCGGGATCCTGGGTGCCACGGTGATGCCGCACAACCTCTACCTGCACTCCGCGCTCGTGCAGACGCGGCGGATTGGTGCCGACACCCAGAGCAAGGCGACGGCCTGCCGGTATTATCTGGTCGACTCGGCCATCGCGCTGAACGCGGCGTTCTTTGTGAACGCGGCGATTCTCATCCTGAGTGCGGCGGTCTTCCATCGCCGCGGGATCGCCGTGGAGAGTATTGAGGAGGCTCACCGGCTGCTGCCGGGATTCCTGGGCGGGATGGCGCCCATCCTTTTCGGCGTCGCTCTGCTCTGCGCCGGCCAGAGTTCGACACTCACCGGGACGCTCGCCGGTCAGATCGTGATGGAGGGCTATCTCCATCTCAGAATGGCGCCCTGGCTCCGCCGGCTGATCACGCGGACGCTCGCGCTGGTGCCAGCGGTGGCAACGATCGCGATCGCGGGAGAGGGGTCCACACAGGGGTTGCTCGTCCTGAGTCAGGTGATTTTGAGCCTTCAGCTTTCGTTCGCGGTGATCCCGCTGATCCATTTCACGGCGAACCGGCGGAACATGGGGACATTCGCGACACCCTGGTGGGGGCAGACCCTGGCCTGGATCACGGCGGGGATCATCGTGGCGCTCAATGCCAAGCTGGTCTGGGACCAGATTGGCCAGTGGGTGGGTATGGCAGCAGCCTCGGGGATCTCGATCGGACCGATCCCGATGGCCTGGCTGGCCGGCGGGGCGCTCTATGGCGTGGCGGGCGGGGCGGTGGTGCTGCTTCTCTGGGTCACGATCAAGCCGATCGTCCAGCGGTCGCCTGAGTGGGGGGCGAAGGCACCTGTCGAGCTGGACTGGGCCGACGCCTTTCGCACCCGGCCGATGGAGCGCATCGGTGTGGCGCTGGAGCACGGCCGGGGCGATGCCGAGATCCTCAACCGGGCTCTTGGACTGGCGCAGTCGCCGTCGGGATCGCCCGAGCTGGTCCTCCTGCATGTCGTGGATACGGCGATGACGCGGGTACTCGGTCCCGAGACCGCGGACCGTGAGACTGAGTCGGACCAGCGCTACCTGGACGGCCTGGTCAACTCGCTACGGGACCGGGGCTATCGCGCCCGGGCCACCCTGCTCTACGGTCCTGACCCTGCGGGTGAGCTGGTCTCGCACCTGAAGCGCGATCCGGTTGACCTGCTGGTCGTCGGTTCGCACGGCCACGGGATGGTCCGTGACCTGTTGCTTGGCCAGACGGTGGACCGGGTTCGGCATCAGGTGGATGTTCCGATGCTGATCGCCCGGCCCGGACGCGAGGGCGGGGGTGCACCGGCCTCGTCGCCGCCCGCTCGACGCGATCTGGATTGATCTCTTCGTGATCGCCCGGGGGAGCTGGGGCGGGGCATCGAGCCAGCCTTTCGGGGCCAGCGGCACCACGTTTGACCGTCCGCGGCGGACCTCCTTATAATTTCCTTCCGGCGACCGGGCTTTTCCCGGCGGACAGATTCGGGCAACGGGCGGTGATCGGGATCCTGGCGTGGTGATGGCGATCACGTATTACAAGCGGTTCCGGATGGAGATCGACCTCGATCGGGCTGTTACGTCGTCGATCTTGCCCGAGCCGTTCCTCTGGATTCCCTGGGAAGATTCGCTGCTGGAACATCACGCCGAGGTGAAATATCGCTGCTTCCTTGGCGAGGTCGATGCCTACGTTTTCCCGTGCCTTGGCGATCGCTACGGCTGTCGCCGGCTGATGAGCGAAATCCGACGGAAGGGAGGATTCCTCCCCGAAGCCACCTGGCTGATCGCCGGTCCTGAAGGCTACTGCGGGACGGTTCAGGGCGTTCGCGATCCGAACGGGATCGGGGCGATCCAGAATGTTGGAGTGATTCCGGCGTATCGTGGGCTCGGGCTCGGCAAGGCCCTGGTCCGCCGGGCCCTCGCCGGATTCTACCAGTCCGGGCTCCATCGGGCCTACCTGGAGGTGACCGCCGAAAATGCATCGGCTGTCCAGTTGTACCGCGAGGTCGGCTTCCGCCGGGTCAAGACCCTCTACAAGGCGGTGGATAGCTGATCGCTCCGGGCGGGCGGCCGGTTGCGTACGCTGGTTGGCGTTCCGGCTCGCCCGGAAAGAGGTTGCGGCGAAGGCGGCGGGTCGCTACGGTGAAGTTCCCAGACTGCGGATTCCCCGCCCCAATCGGCCGGGGCCGGTAGGGGTCCGACCGGCAATTCAGAGGTGTCCGTGACCGAAGCGCATTCTCCTCCGACGACCATCCAGCAGCACATCTTTCCGAACGGTCTGGTGCTGCTCGCCGAGGCGATGCCGGGCGTGCAGTCGGCCGCCTTCACGATGTTGATGCCCGCCGGTGCCGCGTACGAGGCAGCCGACGGTCTTGACCTTCCCGGCGGCGCGGCCACCATGACTGCCGAGTGGATCACCCGGGGCGCCGGCGATCGAGATAGCCGAGAATGGCTCACCGCGCTGGATAACCTGGGCGTTAGCCACGCCGAGAGCGCCCAGACACTCCATACCTCGATCGCCGCGGCGACCCGGTTCGCCCCGACCGCCACGGCGGCCATGTCCTGCGGCACGAAAATCTTCATCACGCGGCCTCCGCGACCAGGGCTTCAAGCGTGGCGGCGTCGGCCCGTCCC
>DAIDJI010000821.1 GCA_027451455.1 Planctomycetales bacterium
CAGGCCGGCGGGCACGCCCGCTCGGCATCGCAGGTGTGGCAGATCAGGAGGTGGCGCGATCGGTGGTAGGTCGTCGCGACGTCGCAGGAGTGGCACTTCACCACCTCGCCACACTTCGGACAGATGACGAACGTGTGGAACCCTCGGCGATTCAGGAGCAGAATCACCTGGCCGCCATCTTTCAGTGCCTGAGCCATCGCCTGACGGAGCGATTCGGAGAGTCCGCCCAGCGGCGTCTTCTCGTGCCGCTGGTCGATGAGCTGGACCTCAGGCATCGGCCGGTCACCGACCCGGGAAGGCATCGAGAGCCGGGTGTATCGTCCACGGTCGGCGTTCCGCCAGGTCTCCAGCGAGGGCGTCGCCGAGCCGAGTAAAATCGGGATCTTCTCCATCTGAGCGCGCTTCACGGCCACATCGCGCGCGTGATAACGGGGCGTCGTCTCCTGCTTGAACGTGCCCTCGTGTTCCTCGTCGATGACGATCAGCCCGAGCCGACGTGCCGGCGCAAAGACGGCCGAGCGCACCCCGACGACAACCTCGATCTCTCCCGCCGCGATGCTCTGCCAGTGTCGATGCCGCTCGGCGTCGCTCAGGTGACTGTGCAGGACGGCGACCCGGCCAAACCGCCGGCGGAACCGCCGGATCGTCTGCGGCGTCAGGCTGATCTCGGGGACCAGGACGATCGCCTCTCGACTCCGCGCCACAACCCGCTCGATCGCCGAAAGATAGACCTCCGTCTTGCCGCTGCCGGTCACGCCATGGATCAAAAACGGCGCGAACCCGCCGGAGTCCAGCGCCGGCTGGATCTGCTCCAGGATCGCCGCTTGCTCGGCCGTCAGCACCAGGCCAGGCTGTGAAGGCGGTGCCGAACTCTCGGAAAGCGGGGCCGGCGACGAGGGCGCAGGTGGACTGGCCAGGCCAACCGGCAACCGACGTCGGACGGTGTGGACGATCCCCTGCTTCAAAAGCGCCTGCACCGGGCCCGGCCCGCACTTCGCCAGGCGAGCGACGTCGGCGATGGTTAGCGGCTCGTTGTCTCGGCAGAGAACTTCCAGCGCCGCGGATTGTTTCGCCGAGAGTTTTGGAGCGGTGGTCGGCTCGCGGAGGGCCTCACGTGTCTCTTCCGGGACGACGAGGAACGTCCCAATCCGGGTCCCGGCGTGCTTCTTGACCCCTGCCGGAACCACGGCATCGAGTGCCTGGCCCCATGAACAGGCATAATACTCGGCGAGCCACCGCGAAAGCTCGAGCATCCTGTCATCGATCAACGGGATGGGGTCGAGAAGCTCGACGACCTCCTTGATCCGAAACGGGTCAAGTCCCTCGGGCGGCTCGCGGTCAAGCCGAACGCAATACCCCGGCGCCAGCTTGTCGCCACGCCCGAGCGGTGCCCGAACCCGCTGGCCGACCCGGATCTGCCCGGCCATCCGCTCCGGAACGCGATAGGTCAGAATCTGCTCGATCGGGCGATTGAAGACCAGGCCGGCAAAGAGCCCGACACCTGCCGGGTCGTCGTCGGCCAGCCCAAACCAGGAGGGCTGGGAGTCAGCAAGCGGCCCGTGAACGACCGGTGAGCGGCCGGTGCGGGCGTGGTCGTCGCCGGCGCGGGCGGGGCTCATGATTGGAGCGGCTCCTCCGAGGACCTGAGAGACATCCCCGCGAAGGCTGTCCGATTCCCTGGGAGGGTGAGGTCTGTCCGAGCCGCGCATCCAGGCTCGGCGAGAGCCTCGCCCTCCCGGCTCGAACGGAGACCATCTCCGGTCATGGGAATGAGACAAACCTCTCCGGCGTTGACAAGGCCCGGGACCCGGCCCTATCGTCAAGTTCCCGCCGACCTCGGCGACCAGATTCCACGGAGGCCCCGACCCCGACGGATGCCCCTTAGTACAACGGATTTCTGTTCGTCTGTCCACAGGAAACCAGAGACCCGCGGGCCGGGTGCGGTGGGGATCTACCGATCGGGCGAGGGATGAGGGCGGCCGGGCGATGCGACTGGGACTTTACGGCGGGACTTTCGACCCGATCCACCTGGGCCACCTGATCCTGGCGGAGCAGTGCCGCGAGGCGTGCAAGCTGGATCAGGTCTGGCTGATTGCGACCGGCTCTCCGCCGCACAAGATGGGCGGGCGGACGCCGGTACTGCACCGGCTGGAGATGGTCCGGATCGCGATCGCCGGACATCCGGCCTTCGAGGCCTCGGAGATCGAGGCCCGAGGGCCTGGACCGCATTACAGCGTCGAGACACTACAGGCGATCCACCGCGATCGACCCGCCGACGACCTGTTCTTCCTGATCGGCGCCGACAGCCTGGCCGACCTGCCGACCTGGCGCGAGCCCGAGCGCATCGCAGAGCTCGCGACGATCGTGGTGGTGAACCGTCCGGGGATTGAGGAGGCCGACCCCTCTCGGGCGCCCAACCTTGGCCCTGGGACGAAACCGATGCAATGGGTCACGATCCCGTCGATTGGGATCGCTTCGAGCGACCTCCGCCGGAGGATGACCGAGGGGCGGAGTATCCGCTACCTGGTTCCTCGCGGGGTCGAGGCTTACATCGAGGCGCATGGCCTTTATGGCCGGCCCGGCTGATTTCTCTCGCCCACCGTCACTCGGTTCCTCGGCCTTTCTTCACGAAGCGCGGGATCAGCCGCGAGGATGTGCGTGTGAGGCAGTAGAGCAGGGGCGCTGTGACGGAAATGGGCTGGATGTCTGTCGGCCGAATGGCGGGCAGACCGCTGGAAGGGTCGCGGGCGATCTTCGGACCGAGCGAGCTGATGGCGATGTAGGTGACGTCCTTCG
>DAIDJI010000822.1 GCA_027451455.1 Planctomycetales bacterium
GCTGATCGCCGGGAGATGGGGCGGGCGAGTCGGACGGTATGCGTCAGGGACTTGATTCCTGACGCCCGCGCTGGGGGCTAATTGTCGAGTGATCCTCGTCGATGTTGAGGTCGACGGGCCCTCCTTTCTCCGGCATCCGCGCGCAGGTTTTCGGGACTCGCACGATCGATACCTGCCTCCATCTCCCCGGGGACCGATGAGAACCGAACGGGACATCCAATTCTGTCAAAATCTCTCTTGTCCCTTGTGCATCGGGATGTCATTCTTAAGGGTGTCGTCGGTCCCCGATGGGGCGCGACGAGCCATTTCCCGCGATGACCACTCGGTCCACGTTCACGAGGAGTATCGAGCGATGGGCGACGCACGCGACACCGCCAAGAAGAAGAAGGCTGACGAGAAGAAGGGCGCCGCGAAGAAGCCGGCCGCCAAGCCCGCCGAGGTCAAGGCGGCACCGAAGGCCGCCAAGAAGTGAGGCCAGGTCGACGTCCGCTCCTGCAATCCGGGGCCCGGGTCCGCGGCGATCGTTCGAGAGTCGCCGCCCCGGGCTCGTTTGATTTCGGAGAGTGGCCGTCGCTTACGATCGACTGAGGCGCGCCGAGGGCTGCGCAGCGCGGAGGCTTCGGGTCGTGATCGCGACGGTGAAGGGGTGCGACGGGACCGCGTACTGATGGTCTGAAAGCTGACCGGCCATCGTGAATGCCGACTCGGCCAGCTCGTCCCGCCCCGAGGCCCGCCAGAGCCATCCCATCCAGAGGAGCATTCGCGCGTAGAGGTCGAGCCGGTCGAGGAAGACGTGCTCGAACAGGTAGCGATACGCGCCGGCGTCTCGGGCCGGATCCGGGGCGGGCGAGCCTTCGCGGAGCGCGATCTCCAGCGCGAGTTCTCGGGTAAGCGGCGACCGATCGAGCCAGTCGGGGCAGGCGTCGAGGATCCGCTCTGCGCTCTCGGCGATCCGATCGTTGGCGACCGGATCGAGATCGGGTCCGGGGAGTGTGGCGCCGGGGTTTGTCGAGAATCCCGAGGACCCCAGGGTGGCTTCGAGCCAGTCTAGTGCGGGTTTGGGGATTTCCGGCGAGCAGAGGCGGGCGCATCCCACGAGTAATCGGGCGGCCAGTTCGGGGACGTCGACGACCGCCCGGCCCTCGGCCCGGGATTCCCACTCCTCGAAGAGCCCGACGTCGATCGGATCACCCTCGTCGGACTCGCCGATCGCGTCGAGCAGCCCGCGCCGGACATCGCAGAGGAAGGCGGCGGTCAGTTGACGGCCGAGGTCGTCGACGGTTGCGATCACGATGGTGGCGCGTCCCTCACCGTCGACCTCGGTGACGAGCGAGCGTCGGATTCTCGGATCGAGCCGGTCGACGGCTCTGGACTCCTCGGCTGATCGGATCGCGGGCGTTGCGCGGAGACCGCCATCGAGCAGGGCGAGCAGGAGGCGCACGCCCTCACGATCGGCGAACGGGGAGAGGGCCTCGGCAACCGAGGTGCGGGTCTCGTCGTCGAGGCCGGCGAGGGCCTCGAAGGCCGGCCGGGATTCGTCCGGATTTTCTTCGAGACGGTCGACGATCTCGGCGAGCCAGTCGGGCCTCTCGTTCGTTTCGATCCATCGGGGTGGAGAATCGGGCGGATCCATCGCGTCCCATCCTGGGCGTTCAGCCCCTCGGCGGTCAGGCGAGCCTTGGCCACTGGCCGCCCGAGCCGGCCCCGGCCGACGATTCCACCTGCGCCCGCTCGTAGAGAGTCGGTTCGAGCTCGGTGAGGAACCTGCTGGGCGTTGTGAAGACGACCGGCCCGCGTGCCCCTCTTGGGAGGCAGAGCGGGTAGCTGATCGTCAGTTCGTCGCGGGCCCGGCTGATCCCCACGTAAAAGATCCGCCGTTCCTCCTCCTCGCCGCCTGGCTCCTCAATGGCCCGGCGGTGCGGGAAACTCTCCTCGACCATCCTCGGGATGAAGACGTGCGACCATTCCAGCCCCTTCGCCTGGTGGATCGTGCTGAGGACCAGGACGTCCTTCGGCTCCTCGGTCGCGACGGTGTCCATTCCGTAGATGTCCCCCGCGAGGATCAAATCGGCGATCAGCCGTTCGAGGCTTTCGTACTTGTCGGCCAGCAGGGCGAACTGCTCGATGTCGGCGATCCGGTTATCGGGCCGCTCGTATTTCTGCTTCACAATGCCCGGGTAGCCTCCCTTGAGGATCGCCCCGATGGCCGCGGCCGGATGCGATTCGGGATCGGTCGCCCGGACCTTGCGGAGATCGGCGACGAACCCGGCGAAGAACCCCTTGCTTCGCGCTGGTAGGATCGCCATCGCCTCGGCCGACTCGATCGCCGCGCTCGGGTCGTCGCTCTTTGCCAGCAAATCGAAGAGCGCCGACGCCTTTGCCGGCCCAACTCCTGGAATCAGGAGCAAGAGCCGCCGCCACGACGCCTCGTCGCGCGGGTTGACGATGATTCGGAGATGGGCCAGCACATCCTTGATATGCGCCTGCTCGAAGAATCGAAGTCCGCTTCGGATCGTGTACGGAATCCCCCGCGCCAGGAGCTCACCCTGGAGCAAGATGCTGTCGTAATGGTTGCGATAGAGGACGGCCATCTCGCCGAGCGCGAGACCTCGGTCGCGCTGTTCGAGGATCTGGTCGCAGAGGAAGGCGGATTCGTCATAGGCGTCGTCGGCCGAGACGACCAGGGGGAGGACGCCGTCGGACCGGGCGGATTGCAGCTCCTTTGGGTACCCGGTTTTGTTCTGGGCGATCGAGGCCCGCGTGATGGCGACGATCTGGGGGGTCGACCGATAGT
>DAIDJI010000823.1 GCA_027451455.1 Planctomycetales bacterium
CGACGTGTCGGGCGACGGCCGGAGAGTCGGTCAGGCTTTCCAGGCTGACCTTTTGAACCGGGTCAGGCTGGAAAGCCTGACCTACTTATTTAACCGGGTCAGGCTGGAAAGCCTGACCTACTTAAATCCAGCCTGATTTCCACTGCAGCATTCTCGACACGCCGTCATCGGCCGCATCGGGACGGCCAGGCACGGTCTGGTGTGCCGTTTGTCACAATGCAATGCCCTTTGAGCACCTGTCAAGGACGTTGCCCGCAATCATCCTATTTCGTCAAACAGCTCCCGATGTCCGCCATCATCGGCCCCGCGAGACGACACAATCGTCGCCATTTCCCCCGCCTGGATTCTCCTCTCCTCCGTCCCGTCCTAGATTCCCTCGTGTCGCACTGGCCGCTTCTCGGATGTGAGCGTCCAGATTGGATGCGGTCAATCGCGCAATCTTTTCGAGCACAGGAAGCACCCACGATGATGGCCACCCACGATTTCCGCCGACGGTCTCGCCGTCCGAGGACCCAGCGTTTCGAGCCGGTTGAGGCTCTGGAGACGCGCGAGTTGCTCAGCACGTTCACCGTGACGAGTCTTGGGGCCAGCGGGCCGGGGACACTCCGGCAGGCGATCCTCTCGGCCAACGCCAATCCGGGCGCCGATACCATCGATTTCGCCGTCGACGGGACGATCCGGACCGGCCGGCACGCGCTTCCGGCCCTCACGGGACCGGTTGCGATCGACGGCACCTCGGCGCCGCATTTCAGCGGAACGCCGGTCGTCACGGTGAACTTCCAGGGATCGCAGGGGCTCCGCTTCGCTCCGGGGTCGGACGGTTCGACCTTGCTCTCGCTCGCGCTGGTGCGCTCCGGGAGCGCCGGCGTGACGATCGCCGCTTCGAACGTCACCGTGCAGGGGAACGACATCGGCGTGCTCGCCAACGGGACCACCCCCGCCGGCAACCGGGGCGACGGGATCAAGATTCTCGCCTCGTCGCACGGCGACCTGATCGGCCAGCTCAATCCGGTCACGGGGGTCACGTATTACAACGCGGATTCGGTCGGGATGCAGCCGGTGACGGGCTGGCAGGGGATCCGCGATTCGGGGACGCCGGGACAGTACCTGATCACCGGGACCTCGGGCACCAACGGCCTGCTCTACGTCGGCCCGATCTCGGGCGTCGGCGGGACGAGCTACGCCGTGAACTATCCGGGCGCGACCTCCACCAGCCTCTACGGCCCGGACATCGTCGCGGGAGATGTTCTCCGGCTGGTCGGTAGCTACAAGACCGGCAACGGGCAGGTCCAGGGCTTCTCGTTCCAGGGGACGACCGCCGACCTCTCGAACCCCGCCAATTACACGACGATCGATTATCCGGGTGCCTCAATCACCTACGTTCACAGCACGGCGGGGGGCCTCGCGGTCGGCAACGGCGGCGATGTCGCGGCCTCGAGTTACCACGCCTTCATCTATAACGTCGCAAACAGCCAGTTCACCGAGATCGCCTATCCGGGCGCGACGACCACCTCGGCGTATGGGATCTGGTTCAACGGCGGGACGAGCTACACCATCGCCGGCGGCTACAACACGTTGGGCGGTTCCGGCCTGCCGGCCGCCGCGGGCTACCTGGTCGACTACAACGCCTCGACAGGCCAGTTCTCCAACTGGACCTCGCTCTCCGGCCCCGGCGCCTCGCCGACCGGCTCGGCGATCGGCACCCACTTTGAGGGGATCAACAGCCCTCAGCAGGGCGTTTACACCCTTGCCGCCGAGACCACCGATCTCGCCTCGGGAGTACCCCTCGGTGCGTACCTGGCGACCGTCTCCCGGAATCCCGACGGCACCTTCGGCCCGGCCAGTTGGGTCCCGCTCCACTACCCGGGCGCGACCGGCTCGCAGTTCTCCAACTCCGTCGCCGATAACCAGGTTGTCGGGATCGTCACGACCAGCACCGGGATCATCTCGTACCAGGCGACGGTCAACACCAGCTTCCAGCTCTCGAACGTGATCTCGGGGAACGGCGGCAACGGGATCGGGATCTACGGCGCCTCGGGCAACCAGATCGCGATGAACAACATCGGGACCGACGCCACCGGCACCCGCGCCATCGGCAACCGCGCGAACGGCATTCTGGTGACGAAGGGGGCGTCGCATAACCTGATCGGCGGGACGGCAAGCGGCGGCAACGACCCGACCGCCGGCGTGATCGTCCGCCCGACCCAGGGCAACCTGATCTCGGGCAACCGCGGCGACGGTGTTTTGATCACCGGGGGCGCCACCGCGAACACGCTCAGCGGCAACTTCGTCGGCACGACCGCCACCGGAGACGCGGCGCTGGGGAACCGGGGCGACGGCGTCGCGATCGTCCGGGCGAACGGGAACTCCCTGATCGGCTGCCAGCTCCAGGATCATCCCTTCATCTATTACAACGTCCTCAGCGGCAACGGCGGCAATGGCCTCCGGATCACCAACTCGAACGACACGACGGTCCAGGCGAACTTCATGGGCGCCGGGGCGAACAATGCGACGGTCGTCGCCAATCGCCGAGACGGCCTGCTGGTCTCGGGCTCGTCGGCCAATACGCAGGTCGGCGGCGTGATCCCGCTGGGCAACGTGATCTCGGGGAACAACCAGAACGGGATCGAGGTAACGGGACGCGCCAGCGGGTTCACGTCGTTCAACACCTTCGGCGGGCTGCTGGCCTTCAAGGGGGCGGCGCCGAACGGCCGGGACGGGCTGCTGATCACCTCCACGGGCCGCGGCAATCTGGTCCGCACCAACGTGTTCTCCGGTAACCACGGGAACGGCA
>DAIDJI010000824.1 GCA_027451455.1 Planctomycetales bacterium
GCTCCTGGCCGGATCGAGGAAACCGGGCCGCCGGACGCTCCCCTGGCTCCATAACGTCCCGACGCCCGCGGGCGAATTTTCCATCGTAGGAGCCCGAGGCCATTCCCGCAAGCGCAGGGTGCGCGCCATTCCTGGCGGCGTCCGCCATTCACCCATCACACCTGCGGATCAAGCCCCATACATTCGGAGCGGAGATCGATCCGTTCGATCGTATTCATGGCGAGCACACGAGTCGTGGCCCGACCCGTCGCGGTCAGACCCACGATGATCGCCCCGCGCTGCTCGAAATGCTCATACCAGAGATCCCGGCGGGGATGGAACAGCGGCACGATTTCCCCGGTCTCGGGGTCGATCCCCGCCAGATTCGGCCCCTTATGAAGGTTGCAGTGATGGCACGAGAGGGCAAGGTTCGAGGGATCGTCGATGCCGCCGTGCTGCTTGGAGATGATATGCTCGACATGAAAAATTGCGAACGGCGCGTCATCCTGCGTGAGCCCGCAATACTCGCAGGCATCTCCCGCGCGGCGCCGGACGAGCGTGGACGTCGTTGCGTCCATCAGGGCGTGCGCGCCTCGGCAAGGACTCGTCGGGCTTTCGCCTGGATGATCGCCAGAAAATCGACGAACCGCACATAGGTCTCGTAGTCGGCCCGTTCTTCCGGGGTAAGTTGCCCCTCGTTGCACCGTTCGGCGAGCGCGTTGATCCGATCCTGAACTTCCGGATCCGCCCGGAGGGCAACCAGTTGCCTCGCGAACTCCGGGGTCAGGATGCGGGCCACCGGCTCGAGTAGACGATCCAGCACGGGCATCTCTTCGGGTGATCTCATGGATACCAGGCTACCGCGGCGTCCGAAGGGCGTCAATGTGACCGGATTTGGCTCCTGAGCAGGCGTTCCGTCGCCGAATTCCGTCACCCAGAGCGATGCCGATGCCCCTCCACGATCGACTGGGTCGGGTGGTGGGCCAATCGAACGTGATCCCGGGCGAGGACATGAATCGCCCGGTGCAGGACGCGGGGATCTCGGACAGAGCGGGCGAAGACCCGGTGATGGCGGGCGCCGGTCGATGTCGGCATGGTCGCGAAGGCCAGGGGCGCGGGCGCCGGAGCCTGGCTCTCGGTCGGCGGGGACTGCGGCGACGTGGTCGATGTCGCGGAGCCGGTCGTACCGATGTTGCCGGAGGCACCCGAGGTGGGCGTTATGGGCCCGCTCGCCGAGGAGCCCGTGCTCGTAACGGTCAGGTTCGGGATATAATGGTAGATGACACTGATGGTCGCCGACGTGTCCGTCTGGAACGCGCCGGTGGCCTGGCCGGTCGAGGTCGTCCCCTCGGCGTGTCCGCTGATTGCGACCGGAAGGCGGAAGTGGCCGGTGAACGCGGCGAGTTCGGCGGGGGTGGTCAAAATGGTTGTCTGCGGCGCCGAGTTGCTGGTCACCGCCGGGCCGTTGAGATTCTGCTGAACCGTTGGGATCGTGACCGAAATCGGGCCGGTGGGAAGGCCGATCGCGAGATTCGCCGAGGTTGAGCCGGTGGTCGACGCATTCTGGTTCGCGCCCGAGAACTGCGAGGTGAACGAGCCCGAGGTCACGATGTCGACCTCGGTGAGCGTCCCCATCGCGGGGCTGAAGTAGAGCAGACCCTGGGTCGCCAGGTTGGGATTCGCTTCGAGATCCGGAAACGTGGCTGTCTGGCTCATGGCGGCCGAGGCGGTCAGCAGGCGTCGATCCTCCAGCGCCGAGGGCGTGGGAACGAGGGCTCGTCGGGCTCGTTGGCGGGACGTGGAGGTATCAAGGAGGGCCAAGATCGCGGGTCGATCCATGATGACAGTCCTTCACGCAGGCAAGCCCAGTAGGGCCGAGGTCCAGCGACGCGGACGATCCGCGGCCGGAGCCCGGGGAGGGCTCGCCAACTCCTGGTCGGGGGCGGTTCGATCGGGGAACGGAAGCGGTCCACATCGACGACCCGACGCGCGGGCCTCTGGCCCGTGGCGGAATCCCGGACGCCTCTCACGTCGGCTCGGGCCCCGGCGGGCACGCCGGGGGGTTTGAAGGTGGGATCAGCCCCGACCCTGGAGGGGATCGAAGAAAACCTCCCTCTTCATGAGATAACCTTAGGTCGCCTTCGCGATGCCGTCAAAGATCCATCCCACGGCGTGCCTGGCGACCCGCTCTCATCGACGTCCGTGTCCGGCTGTGGGTCATCTGCGGGAGCATGAATATCCGGTACGGCCGATCGCGTCAACCCATGTCCTGTTGAAAACGACCGGAAATCCGAATTTGACTCCAATTTGCATCATGCGCCGTGTGAATGATGATAGGACGCCACATGAAGTCGCTATCGATTGTCGGACTCTGCATCGTGTCGGCGGTCGTCTACGGCATCCTCCACGACCAGATCACGGCCCGGATCTGCGTCGAGTATTTCACGATCGGCCACCCGCCGATCTTCCCGACCGAGTCGCCGACGCTCCTCGGCCTGGGTTGGGGGATCATCGCGACGTGGTGGGCGGGGCTGATCCTGGGGATTCCGCTCGCGATCGCGGCGCGGGCGGGACGCCGGCCAAAGCGAGACGCCCGGTCGCTGGTCCGCCCGATCGCCGGGCTCCTGCTGGTGATGGCCGTCGGCGCTGCGATTTCGGGCGTCGTCGGATACCTTCTGGCCGTCAACGACCTGATCCGACTGGTGGACGGGCTGGCCGAGCGTGTCCCGCCCGATCGGCACGCGCGGTTTCTCGCCGACGGTGCCGCGCACCTGGCAAGCTACGGCCTCGGCTTCCTCGGCGGAGCGGTCGTGA
>DAIDJI010000825.1 GCA_027451455.1 Planctomycetales bacterium
GGGTTGCAACCTACCCTCGGCAGGAGATCCACCGTTTCGGTCAACCGCGGGACCGCGACCTGAACCCGCCGGTGGTCGATGACGGCCGGGTGATGGTCGCTCCGGCGGACTCGGACGTGATCTACGCCTTCGATGCGGGAAACGGACGTTTGCTCTGGAAGACCGAGCCGATTGCCGACGATGTGAAGCTGGCACACGTGCTGGGCGTCGCCCGGGGACGGCTGGTCGTCACGGGCGACCGAGTGTTACTCTTCGACGTGAAGAATGGGAAGCTGGCGGGGGCCTGGCCCGATGCGGCGAACAAGTCGCTGGAGGGGTACGGTCGAGGACTGCTCGCTGGCGACCTGATCTACTGGCCGACCCAGCGTGAGATTCAGGTACTCGATCAGCGGACCGGACTGAAGGCTGGTCCTCCGATCATGCTGGCCGAAACCTACCACACCGAAGGCGGCAATCTGGCGGCAGGCGATGGCTATCTGATCGTCGCGCAGTCGGACGGTCTGGTCGTTTTTTGTCAGAACAGCCGGCTCATCGATCGATATCGCCGGGAGATTGTCGAGGCGCCAGCGCGGGCCGGGAACTATTACCGCCTGGCGAGGGCCGCCGAGGCGACCGGCCGCGACGAACTGGCACTGGCGTCGTACCGCGAAACCATCGAGAAGGCGCGCCCCGATGAGACCATCGACGGAATCCCGCTGGCCGGGGCTGCCCGAGATCACCTCCTCCGGATGCGGATCTTACGAGCGGCGCGGCTTCGTCGTGAACGGGAGTGGGGCAAGGCCGTCTTGGAGCTAGAGTCGGCGTTCGAGGTGGCCCGAACCGACCCGGACCGGCTGGAAGCCCGGCTCCTACTCTCCGAGGTACAGCTTGATGCCGAACGGCCGGCCGATGCAGTCGATGCGCTGGAGTCGGTCCTGCTCGATCCTCGACTTCGGCCGCTCCCCGTGGCTGCGGACGACGGCCGAAGGACGATCCGGGCCGACCTGCTGGTCTCCGATCGACTGGCGTCGATCCTCCGAACCCGGGGACGCGCGGCCTATGCCAGTTACGACCAGCGAGCTTCCGAACTGCTCGAGCGTGGTCGCAAGGAAAAGGATGCGGACCTGCTGGATCAGGTCGGCCGCGACTACCCGGCGGCGCGGGTGGTGCCCGAGGCGCTTCGGGAGCTAGCGGCGCTGGAGGAGTCGTCCGGTCGGATGTCCGAGGCAACGCGAGCGTATCGTCGGCTGTTGACCTCGGGCGTGGACGACCACGAGCGGGCCGAAGCCCTCTGGGCACTCGCCCGAATCTACGACGCCCGTCGACTCCACGTGTCGGCGCGGGATGCTTATCTCGAACTGGCGACCCGATATCCCGGCTTGCATCCCAGGTCAGGCGGAGCGTCATACGCGGATCGGGTCGAGCGGGCGCTGGCGACCGGGCCGTATCCGAGGCTGCTCTCCGACCGCCACCGATCGCCGCCATCTCCGCCGATGTTTCGTCGATGGCACCGATCGTCGCCGGCGGAACGGGCGATCCGTGCGCTCTCCACGGAGGGAGTTGTCCCCTCTCTGGATGCGAGTCGGATTGTCCTGAGCGAACGGGAAACCCTGCGGATGATCGACGCCTCCGACGGGTCAACAAGCTGGTCGGCCCGGATCGGAACGTCGGTGACCTGGGCCGGCTACCTGGTCGACAGGCTGATTGTCGGCGGTCCTGGCCAGGTGGTGGCTCTCGACCTGTCGACCGGGGCGGTGCAATGGCGATACCGGCCGGGCAACACCGCCGGGGACACCGGCTCCGGCGTTCGCCCCGATCCGTTCGTGGCCGTCGAGGCCAGCACCGGAGGACTGGGCTCGGGGGGGCCTCGTCCGGAGTTGAACGAGTTCCGCCTGGTCAAGGGGCGCGTCTTCTGCCTGAAGGGAAAGAACGAGCTGGTCGCCCTCGACGGCGAGACCGGCGCAGTGGACTGGTCCTTTACCGCGGCCCGGCCGGGTTCCATTAACCCCCATATATGGGTTGGGCCCGAGCGGATCGTCCTGAACGTGGACAAACCGAACCAGCTTCTGGTCCTTCGAACGGAGGACGGACGTCCGATGGTCCGGCGCCCGTTGGCAGAGCCGGAACGACTGGAACGGCCGGCACTGCCAGTAGACGATGACTCCGCTCTTGTGGTGATCGATCCGAAGACCGTCCGAAAACTCGACCTGAACACCGGCCAGTTTACCTGGGAGTACCGCGAGAGCGATGTCCTGCCTGCCCGCGGCCCGCCCTGTCTGCTCGGAGGAGGAGGGCTGGTGCTGGTCCTCCATGAGGGTCGGACCTTGATCCGTCTCGACCCGGCCACCGGGTCCAAGCGCTGGTCGTGTCTTCTGGGCCTTGAGGACATGAGCCGAAGGCCATCGGCGATGGCATTTGACGAAACACGGTTCTACTGTGTCTCGCGGTTTCGGACCGAGGTAACGCTTCGCGCCATCGACCTGAGAACCGGCGACGCCTCGTGGACGGAGAAATGGACGACCTCCGCCGAGGACTCGGTCTGGTCGCTGAGCCTCGCTCCCGACCACGTCGTTGCCTATCCCCGCCTGCCGGCGCCAGGGCAGGGGGTCGATCTGGAGACCGTCCCCGTGATCGTCCGCCGCCGCGAGACCGGCGCGCTGGTCCAGCGGCTCGTCTTCCCGGCCGGGAACAGGGCGGCCGACCTGCCCGAGCCTGGTGAGGTTGCCGAGGCCGTCACCTTCAACCCCGACCAACTTGGCGCCGTCATCGCCACACCCCGCGGCCTCTGGGGACTGGGGACCCGCGATCGG
>DAIDJI010000826.1 GCA_027451455.1 Planctomycetales bacterium
GCCTACGCGAGCCGATCGGAGTTGCCAGAGATCGACGAAATCGAGGACCCCGTTCAAGGGATATAGCTTATCCGATCGCGCCACAGCGATGTCTCTGGGTCATCGGCGTAATAGAGCAGCGCCGAGACGATCTGCATGATCACACAGGGCAAGTCGATCAGGAAAACCCCCTCGCAATGATGTCCACCGTCCAGATGGCTGGGATCGATTCGCATTCGCACGCAGGAGCGCCGTCCAGTGCGGGCCGCGCAAGTTCTCGTCGATCAGATAGCGCAAGGCCATCGGTACGCCTCATGCGGAGCCGGCGGGATGCGTCCTCGCGAGGCGGCTTCTCAAGTCGGCGGGGCCGGGTGCATGCGTACCCGTCGCCCGATACTGGTCGAGTTCCGACCGATACCGTAAAATATAAGCATCCACCTCCTTGGAATGCGTCCGATAGAAGGCGATCACCCTGTGAATCAGGGCGAGGTCGAGGGTGGGGAACTGACCGAGCAGCATCTCGGCCGTGTAGCCCTCGTTATAGTAGAGGACGAAGTGATAGAGGCCGATCCGATGCCCGGCGAGCCGGATCTCGCCATCGGGATGCCAGAGCAGATCAGGCGGTAGGAGAGGGATCAACGGATCGGGCTCGTCCATGCTCGACTCCCTTTTTTGAGCCACTCGGCTCCCCCGAGCCAGATCTTTTCCATTGTACCGAGGAGCGAGCCGGGTTTCATCGCCCGCGATCATTTCGAGGCTCAGGGTGGAGCGGGTTCGGTCACTGGATCGAGCGAATTTCGTGCGCCATGGACTCAACCGGCCCCGCATCTCGCCCGAATCCCAGCCCGGCGAGATGCGAAATCACCTGGGCGTAAAGCTCCAGCGGGAGCGGCCCGTAATAGTGGGCCCATCCGTTGACCAGCCAGTTCATCTGGCGGAGATGATCGGCCGGCCAGATGGGAAGCGGCGTCCCGAAGGCGAGCGCTGAGGTGGTCGAGACCAGCCCGTCGTTCGGCCCGTCGAGCTCGCCGAGGATCGCGTGGAATCGCTTCAGGGGCCAGCAGACCGTCTCCTCGATCGGCTCGCCCGCAACGCTGAAAATCGGGATGTCGCCGGGCGCAGGGTGCCGTTCGTGGAACCGCCCCGCCTCGCCTCGGGTTACGTCGAGGCAGCCTCGGTGATCGACGCCCATCCGCTCGAGCAGCCGGTAAATCCGGCCGACGCGGAGCTTCGCGAAGTCGGCGAGCCAACTCCCCAGGTGGGGCGTTCCGATCGTCGTCAGGCTGAGGATTCGGCGATGCCAGGAGGGATCCGCGAGCAATCGACGCGAGTCGAGACCGCCCATGCTGTGGCCGATCAGGTGGATCGGCTGATCGCCAAAGGCAGCCTCGATCTGTTCGGCGAGTCGGTGGGCGCGGGCGTCAGAGGCCGCGAGCGGGGGCACCTGGGTGACCAGAACGCGGTTCCCCGACAACTGCATCGCCTGGGGAATGCCGCGGAAATAGGTCGCGATCGTTAACGGACCCACGCCGATCCGCGAGAATCCGCCCAGTCCATGGGCCAGCACGATCGGATCATCCAGCCGCGCGAAGGAGATTCGAGGGATCATCGCCTGTTCGCCGCCATCGGACCCGCTGCCTCGATCGCCAGGCCCTGTGCCTCGGCTCGGATCGAGACTTCAGCAAAAAGAGGACCAATTCTTCCAGCCAGGCGCTATCAGGCCGGTTATTAGTATTCTAGGTGACTCTGGGGCCGCGTCGAGTGCCGCCGACGGGCTCCTCGAGGGCCGTCGTGACGATCGTGCGGGTCCTGCCGGGATCGGACCTCGTTCCTCAGCGCGTCGGCCAGCTCCCGGCGATCATCCGGCGGTAGAGCTCGACGTACCGGTCGACGACGACCGGAAGCGCGAATTCCTGGTCGATCCGATGGCGGGCGGCCTCGCCAAGCCGACGAGCCTGGTCGGGCTCGTCGAGCAGCTCCAGGATCGCCGAGGTCCAGGCCGGGCCATCCGTCGGGTCGATCAGCCGGCCGGTCCGACCGTCGTCGATCAGGTCGGTATTGCCGGGAATCCCTGAGGCAAGACAGGGCAAGCCCGTCGCCATCGCCTCCAGGAGAGAATTGCTCATCCCCTCGGCGACGCTCGGCAGGACAAAGAGATCGGCGGCCCGGAGGTAATCGGAGGGATCCGAGACCCCGCCGGTGAACTGGACGCGATCGGCCAGGCCAAGCGTTCCGACCAGCTCCTCAAGCGTCCGGCGGTCGTCGCCGGGTCCGACGAGGATCAGGTTTGCCGGCGACTTCCGGGCCACCTCGACCCACGCCCGGAGCAGCATCGGGAGATTCTTCTGCGGGTGCATCCGACCCGTGAAGACCACCCTCGGACGCGGAAGCAAGCTCGACTCGACCGCGCTCGGGCCAGGCCGGAACCGTTCCGCGTCGACGCCGCTGGCCGTCCGGACCATCCGCTCCGGTCCGACGCCCAGCTCCCGCCATTGTCGCTCGATCTCGGCCGAGATCGCGGCGAAGGCCGTATTTCCGAGGATGATCCGACGAAGGAGGCCCGAGGCGCGGGTCCGTCGCAGTTCGTCGGCCTCGCCGTAATATCCTGCGCTGGCGGGCTGGACGAGCGTCGGAAGCCCCGGCATCCGCCGGTGGGCGAGTCCGGTTGCGACCGCCTCCCAGAGCCCCTGATGGGTGTGGACCAGGTCGATCTCGCCACGGATGTGCAACTGCATCTCGCGATAGCCGAAGCCGTTCAGGGCCGGTCGATCCGGCGGGCAGCCCCGGGCGAGAACCCGCCTGGTCTC
>DAIDJI010000827.1 GCA_027451455.1 Planctomycetales bacterium
GTCACCAGCAGGAGCCGCACCGTCCGCTCCGCCGCAACCCGCTCCCACGCCTGCACCAGCTCGACCACTCCGACCAGCCCGGCCTCCTGGTGAGCCGATGGAGTGATCATATCCTCGGACTTCGGCGCGTCGAGGTTCGCCAGGTGGACGATCCCTCGAATGGATTCGCCCTGGGATTTCAGGGTCGTTTCCAGTGCGGCCGGATCATCAACGACCAGCGCTCCGTCTTCTGGCAATGCCTCGGCCAGCCGATTACCGAGTCCGCCGCGATCGGCGACGATCAGCCATCGACCGGTTTCGTCCCCGGAATCCAGGGCCGGCTTCTCCTGCCATTGATAGGCATAAAACATGTCATCAAGTGAATTGCGAGAGCCGCCGGCGACGCGAAGGCTCCGAAGCCCGCGCACCCGGGCCACGATCCCGCCGTCATCGTCGTAAATGTCGACGTCGGAGACCGATCGCCTCGGCGTTTTTTCCAGGAGCCGGGCGTGCGCCCAGACCAGGCCCCCCGGGCGCCGATAGAGCCAAACCGACTCGATCTCGTGCGGCAAATAGAGCCCGCCGTCGGTCCGATCGAAATCGGCATCCGCCGGGATCACGGCCTGAAGGCAGGCGTCGAGCATCGCCGGATGGAAGAGATAGCCGTCGGGCGAAAGCCCCTCGGGCAAGCGGATGAGACCGATCGACTCGCGATCGCCCTGCCAGACCCGCTCGATCCCCCGGAAGTTCGGCCCGTAATCGAGTCCGATCCGCGAGAGATACTCGTAAGAAGCGGCCTGGCCGTACTCGCGCGAACACCGCGCCCGGATCGCCTCGAGCGGCTCGCCGGCCGCTTCGACAGCCGGTCGGTGATGCACGGTCGCCAGGAGGTGCGACGTCCACTCCGCGCGATCGTCGCCGAGCGCCCGCGTGTGGACCTGCACCGTTCCCGTCTCGGGATCGCGGCTCGTCCGTAGCCGGAGCGGACGCTCGGGATCGAGGAAACATGGATTCGCAAGTCGGACATCGCGAATCTCGATCGAATGTTTGTTCGCATCTTCAAGAGTTGTGGCCATCGCCAGTTCGAGGTAGGCGGTCGCCGGAAGGATCGCCGCCTGCTGCACGCGATGATCGGCCAGGAACGGCAGTAATCGCAGGTCGAGCCGCGTCTCCCACGACGGTTGCGGCGTCTGTTGCGCGATCCCGAGCATCGGATGGAACGGCCTGGCCAGCCGACTGACCCGCGACTCCTCGGCCTCGTGCCAGTACCGCTCGCGGCGCCAGGGATACGTCGGCAGCCGAAGAAACCGATGCGGTTTCGGCATCAGCCCCGACCACGCGACCGGATATCCGATCGCGTGCAGCGCACCGAGAGAACGGAGCATCGTCGCGCGCTCGTCCTCATTCCGGCGAAGCGAGGCCAGCACCGTCACCGACCGACCGCGACTCCGATAAACATCAATAATCGAAGATGCAAGCACGGGATGTGGACTTAACTCCAGCAGCGTCTCGCACCCAAGATCGAGGAGTGTCTGGATTCCATCGGCGAATCGAACGGTCTGCCGAACGTTTTGCCACCAGTATTCCGGGCCCAAATCGGTTCCGACGACTGGTCGCCCGGTCACGGTGGAGATCATCGGCCGCTTCGAAAAGTCTCGCTGAGTCTCGTGGAGTACCGATAGAAGCTCGTCGCGGATCGGATCCATCTGGGCGCTGTGGAATGCGTAAGAGACCCGCAAAAACCTGGCGAAAACGCCCCGTGCCTCCAACTGCCCAGCGATCGCTTCGAGTGGAGCGGCCTCGCCGGAGAGCGTCACGGATTCGGGGCTGTTCACGGCCGCGAGCGAGACCCGATCGCCATGCGGGGCGATCAGCCGTTCGGCCTCGTCGGGCGTGATTCCGGCCGCGAGCATCCGTCCGCGCTCGGGGGCCAGCTCCATGCAGCGCCCGCGATGGTAGATCACACGGACAGCCTCTTCGAGATCAAGGATGCCTGCCAGGTAGGCCGCCGCGACCTCGCCCACGCTGTGCCCGATCACAGCATCGGGCCGGACACCCCACGACGCCCAGAGTTCCGCCAGACCCACCTGCAAGGCGAAGAGGCAGGGCTGCGAGATCGCCGTGACCTCCATCCGAGAACGCTCCTCGTCGGCGGTCAGCTCATCGAGCAGCGACCAGTCGCCGAGCGTTCGGACGATCGCGTCGGACCGCTCGATGACCTCGCGGAAGACGGGCTCGTCGCGGAGCAGTTGCCGCCCCATCGCCCACCACTGCGGCCCCTGTCCCGAGCAGACAAAGGCCAGCTTCGGCCGATCGCCCGATGGCGTCCGCCCCTCGACCACGCCCGATAATGACTCGCCCCCGGCATAAGCGCGCAACCGGTCTACCAGCTCGCGCCGAGAGTCGGCCACGACCGCGATCCGATGATCGTGGTGCGTCCGTCGAAGCGCGGCACTGGCGGCGATCTCGACGAGACTCACATCCTCGGGCGAGCGCTCGACGAAATCGGCCCACGTCTCGACCGTCGCTCGAAGCGCCTCGGGCCCACGGGCGGAGAGCGGGACGAGCCAGGTCCTCGACTCGACCTTCGGCGAAGGACCCTCGTCGGACAGGGGCGCTTCCTGAAGGACGACGTGGGCATTCGTCCCGCCGAAGCCAAACGCATTGACGCCCGCCAGCCGGGGGCCGTCGCCAATGGGCCAGTCCTCGGTTCGGGTCGGAACGCGAAGCTTCCATCCCTCTAGATCGATCTCGGGGTTGGGCTGCTCGAAGTGGAGATTGGCGGGGATCCGACGATGG
>DAIDJI010000828.1 GCA_027451455.1 Planctomycetales bacterium
AGAGCTTTTTGCGCACCAATTATATCTGGCTCTCGGCGCTGGCCGGGGCAACAGTCACCCTGGGGCTGATGTGGCTGTTCCGGGGCCGCACCCGTGCGGTCGCGCAGACCAGTTTGATTACTCGCTCCTTCGACCAGCGCAATCATCCGATCGAGAAAGCTCTCGCCGGGCCCGGCGGTGACCTCGACAATGATCCGGTCGGAAAGGACGCGCGTCCCTCCGGTGACGCCGGATCGATCGCCGCCGGCCTCACGGATCACCGGAGCACTCTCACCCGTAATCGCCGACTCGTCGACTGACGCCAGGCCCTCAATGATCTCGCCGTCGGCCGGAATAACCTGACCGGCCTCGACCACTACGCGATCGCCGGTTCTCAGCTCGGTCGATGAGACCTCGACCGACTCGCCGGAGGGTTCCAGCCGGCGGGCGATTGTGTCCTGTCTTGTGGCGCGCAAGCTCTGCGCCTGAGCCTTGCCCCGCGCCTCGGCCAGCGCCTCGGCGAAGTTGGCGAAGAGGACGGTCAACAACAGTAGAAGTGCCAGCGAGGCCTGGTAGACAATCGTCGAACTGGTGGCTCCCGCGGCGATCGAGCCGACCGCGATGATCGAGGTCAGCACCCAGCCGACCTCGACCAGGAACATTACCGGGTTCCGCGCCATGATCCGCGGGTCGAGCATCGCGAACGATCGAGTCGTCGCCATTCGGACCAGCGCCGGTTCGAACAACTTCAGGCGGCGGGTCTGCCGGCGCTGGATCTTCATCGCCTGCGCCTCGGGCGGCGTCCGGGCGGGGATCGGGGTGGGGGTGAGCAGGGTCATCGACGAATCTTCCTCGGTCGGTTACGGGGGATCTGTTTTGTGCCGGACGCGCGGATTTCAGGGTGTCGCGACGACGGTCGTCAGGTGATCGGCGATCGGCCCGAGTACGACCGCCGGCATGAACGAGAGCGCTCCGACGAGGAGCACGGTGCCGAGCAGCATGGCGCCGAAGGTCAGGTCGTCGGTTCGGAGGGTTCCAGTCGATGGGGGGACACGTTTCTTCTGCGCCAGGAACCCAGCAATCGCGATCGGTAGGACCAGTGATGGGAATCGGCCGAGCAGCAGAACGACCCCCGTGGCGATATTCCAGTACGGGTTGTTGTCGGCGAGTCCCTCGAAGCCCGAGCCGTTGTTCGCCGCGGCCGAGGTGAACTCATAGAGGATCTCGCTGAAACCGTGAGGTCCGGGGTTGGCGACGGTCGCCCGGCCCCATACGGTCGCGGCGAACAGGGCTGTCCCGCCGCAGATCAGGATTGGGTGGACCAAGATGGCCAGCATTGCCAGCTTCACTTCCTTCGCCTCGATTTTCTTGCCGAGGTACTCGGGCGTTCGGCCGACCATGAGCCCGGCGAGAAAAACCGCCGTGATGATGTACATGAGCATGTTCAAAAAACCTGCGCCGATCCCGCTGAAGTCGACGTTGAGCATCATCAGCGACATCGGCACCAGTCCGCCGATCGGCTGGAAGCTGTCGTGCATCGCATTGACCGAACCGTTGGAGGTCGCGGTCGTGATCGCCGACCACGTGGCGCCGGCGACGGCCCCGGTCCGGACCTCCTTGCCTTCCATGTTCACGCCCGAGGCGACCGGCAGGCTTCTGGCCGCGGGGCTCGGTTGCAACTCGGCCCAGATCGCGACGCCAACCCCCGTCACCAGGAGCGCCGTCATCACGCCGTAGACGACCGCCGCGTGGGCCCGATCGCGGATCATCCGGCCGAACATCACGATCGAGGCCATCGGGACCAGGATAATCGCGATCACCTCCAGCATGTTGCTCCAGGGGGTCGGGTTCTCCAGCGGATGCGCCGAATTTGGGCCAAAGAAGCCTCCACCGTTAGTACCGAGCTGCTTGATCGCGACCTCCGCCGCGACCGGCCCGACCGCGATCGTCTGCTCGGCGCCTTCGAGCGTCCTGGCCTTCACGGCGCCGTCGAAGGTCATCGGAACGCCGTTGGCGACCAGCAGGATCGCCAGCACGAGCGACAGCGGGATCAGCACCAAAAACACGCCGCGCGCCGTGTCGAGGTAGAAGTTGCCGAGGTTCCTGTCACCGCGGAGGCCGCGGATCACCGCGAGCATCACCGCGAGGCCGCACGCCGGTGTCACGAACTGGAGCCAGACAATCCCGCCGAGCTGGCTGAAATACGAGAGGTGCTGCTCGCCCGAGTAGTGCTGCAAATTGGTGTTCGTCACGAACGAGCAGACCGTGTTGAAGATCACCGCGGTATCGGCGCCGTCGTACTGGACACCGGCGGCGTCCTTGTAGCCGAGAGCCGTTAGCGAGCCCTTGCCGTCGGGATTGAGCGGCAGAAGGCTTTGCGCCCAGAGGATGGCAAAAGAGAGCGCGAACAACGCAGCATTGAACGCGAGCAGGGCGATCGCGTACCGCTTCCAGTCCATCGGCGCGGGCTCGCGATGGCCGGAGAGGCGGACGAGGAACATCGGGACGGCGTCGACCCCACGGCCAACGCGATCGGCGGGCGGGTCGAGCAGTCTCGCCATGAGGCGGCCGAGCGGGATCGAGAGCGTCATCGGGACGCCGATCGCCCAGAACGGATGGAACAGCGACCAGTCCACTTCAGGACCTCCGGAGCAGGGGGCGGTCAGAATTCCTCGGGGCGGACCATCACGTATCCGAGGTACACCAGCGCGGCGACCGTCAGCAGGCCGGTTAGGTAAATCATGCTTGGCTTCCGGTTTCCAATTAGAGGCGGTCGCAGCCGACCACCATGGC
>DAIDJI010000829.1 GCA_027451455.1 Planctomycetales bacterium
AGAAAATGCTGCGGGGTGTAGCGGCTGAGGGCGGAGGTTGGGAAGCGATGATTGGTGCCGAAAAATCGGTTCGGGGCGGTGTGTAGATTGGTGAAATTGCAGCGCCCGCCGCCCGAGATCAGGATTTTTTTGCCCGGCTCGTCGGCATGGTCAAGCAGCAATACGCGCCGACCGCGCTGGCCTGCGGTGATGGCGGCCATCAGCCCGGCGGCGCCGGCGCCCAGCACGGCCAGGTCGTAATCGTGAGTCATGGCGGTGGGATCGCTGGGTGAACGCTTCCGGATTCCGGATTCCAGGTCGCGGACGAACCCCGTCGCCACCGCTCTCGAAGACACGTGGTCGCCGATAGGCTCAGGATTATCCGTAACCTGGAATCTTCAATCCGAAAGAGGGAATTTCCTTCGGAAACCTGACATCGGAAATCAGAAAATCTCAGCTCACCCGACGGTCGCCGTCCCCAGCGGGGCCGAGGTGTGGCCGATCGGGCTGGTCTCGCAGGCCTCGATCGCCATGTTTTGAAACTCGACCTGCGAGCGGATGGCCGGCTCATTGGGCCCGGGCGGGGAAACGCGGCGATAGGTCCCGTCGGCTTGAAGCTCGCGCGCCTTGATGTTGTCGGCAAGCAGGACGCCGAGGATGCCGTCGACCACTCGCCGCCGCAACGGCGGCGCCTCGATCGGGAACATCAGCTCGACGCGGCGGCGAAAGTTCCGGGGCATCCAGTCGGCCGAGGCGCAGAAGACCTCGGGCTCGTCGCCGTTCTGGAAGTAGGTGATCCGGGAATGTTCGAGGTATTTATCCACGATGCTAATCACGCGGATACGGTCCGAGACGCCGGGCAATCCCGGGCGGAGGCAGCAAATCCCCCGGACGATCAGGTCGATCCGAACGCCCGCCTGAGACGCCCGATAAAGCGCCTCGATGATCTCCGGATCGACCAGCGAGTTGACCTTGGCGATGATCCGGGCGGGACGGCCCTGCTCGGCGTGGGCCCGCTCACGCTCGATCAGGACCAGAAGCCGGGCGCCAAGGTGCTTCGGCGCCATGATCAGCCGGTTCCATTCGTTCCCCTGCGAGTAGCCGGTCAGGACGTTGAACAGCGCGCTGGCATCCTCGCCGAACTCGGCCCGGCTGGTGAAGAAGCTGAGATCGGTGTAGAGCCTCGCGGTCATCGGGTTGTAATTCCCGGTCCCGAGGTGAACATACCGCTTGATCCCGTCGTGCTCGCGCCGGACAACCAGGGCCGCCTTGCAGTGTGTCTTCAGTCCGACGATCCCATAGACAACATGCACGCCGGCCTTCTGGAGCATCCGGGCCTTGTCGATGTTGTTCTCCTCGTCGAGCCTCGCCTGAAGCTCGACCAGCGCCGTGACCTGCTTACCGTTCTCGGCGGCACGGGCGAGGGCGTTGATGATCGGGTTGGCCTCGGCAGTCCGGTAGAGCGTCATCTTGATCGCCAGGACGCCGGGGTCCTCGGATGCTTGCTCGATGAACTGCACGACGGTCCCGAACGACTCATAAGGGTGATGCACCAGCAGGTCGTGGTCGCGGATCGCGCTGAAGATGCTCTTCCTCCGCGCCAGGAGAACCGGCATCTGCGGCTCAAAGGGCGGCTCGCGGAGGTCGCGGAAGCCCTCAAGCTTCCAGAGACCGCTCAACACGGTCAGGTCGACCGGCCCGGTGACCCTGTAGACATCGCGCTCCTCCAGCTCGAGCGCCGAGGACGAGAGCAACTGGGCGAGGAATCCCTCATCGGCCCCTTCGGAAATCTCGAGCCGAACCGCGGCGCCCCATTTGCGCTGGCGGAGGGTCTCCTCGATGGTCGACAGCAGACTACTGCGGACCTCGCTCTCCTGGATGGTCAGGTCGCTGTTCCGGGTCACGCGGAAGGCGACCCGCTCCGTGACGCGATAGCCTCCGAAAAGCACGTCGAGCCTGGGACCGATCACGTCCTCCAGCAGGACAAACCGGCGCTGGCCGTCGGCCTCGTCGGGCAACGGGACGAGCCGGTTCAGGACCGAGGGAACCTGAAGCACGGCATAGAGCGGCCTTGCGTGCGACTTGTCCGGCTCGATCCGCAGGAGGAGGTTCAGGCTCTTGTTGTGAACGTGCGGGAACGGATGCGCTGGGTCGATCGCCAGGGGTGTCAGCACCGGATAGACCTGGCTATCGAAGTAGGCGTCGAGGTGGGCGTTCTGCGAATCGCTCAGCTCGGCCGGAGAGCAGACCCGAATCCCATGCTTCAGGATCATCGTGCGCAGCTCGCCGTACCAGGTCTCGTACATCCGGCCGACGAAGTCGTGCGCCCGCCTGGAGATTTCGACAAGCTGCGCCAGCGAGCCCATGCCATCGGGGGGCGGGTCCTGAGGCTCGAGGTTTTCATAGACCTGCGCCTGGAGCCCGGCGACGCGAACCTCGAAGAACTCATCGAGGTTGGAGGCGCAGATGGCGAGGAATTTGACCCGATCGAGCAGCGGGTTGGTGGCGTCGCGCGCCTCTTCCAGCACGCGCTCGTTGAAGTCGAGCCAGCTTAGCTCGCGGTTGATGAACCAGCCTGGATCGGGCGCGGATACCGGCGGCACGTTCGAGGGCGCCACGAGGGTCGCTGGCCCGTTAAGTTGTTCGGTCGACATGATTATGGACGCCTCGCCGCGGTCGATCTCGACGGCGGACCGCCCTTCGATGCCTTGCTCGCCGTGTGGGGCCTCGGTCCCGGCGAGGCGATCGCCGTTGGCCTGCCGGCCTCGAGCGTCCAGATGGCTGCGCTCCAC
>DAIDJI010000830.1 GCA_027451455.1 Planctomycetales bacterium
ACCTATCACCCCTTCGAGCTGATCGTCATCGATGACGGCTCGGGCCCCGAGGTCGCCGAGATCCTCCGCGACTACCTCGACGACCCCCGCGTCCGCGCCCTCCGCCAGCACAACCAGCAGCTTCCCACCGCCCTCACCAACGGCTTCGCCTTCGCCCGCGGCGAGTTCTGGACATGGACTTCCGCCGATAATCGAATGCATCCCGTCCAGCTCGAGCGGCTGGTCGGCTTCCTCCAGTCTCGGCCGGAAGTCGGGATGGTCTACGCCGACTATCGGGCGATCGACGCATCCGGAGAACCACTGACCGACCCGACCTTCCGCCCCGACAACCGACGGACCCCAAGCGCCCCCGAGATCCACCTGCCGCGCAACCCGCGCGCGATCAACGCGATCCCAGACAACTTCATCGGCCCGTGCTTCCTCTACCGGGGCACCGTCGGCCGGCTGGTGGGCGAATACGACCCCGGCCTCGGCATCGAGGATTATGATTACTGGATGCGCATCAACCGCGCCTCCCGCATCGAGCACCTCGGCACCGACGAGGTGCTGTACGACTACCGCGTCCACCCCCAAAGCCTCAGCGGCCGGGCCGCCGAGCTTCGGATCGCCGAACGGGCCAACGAACTATTGCGCAACGAACGCACCCGAGACCGCGACCATCGCGAACCGTGGTCGATCCACGTCGACACCGCGATCCATCACCGCCTCGCCGGCCTCGACCGATCGCCCCACCGATGGCTCCCCCTCGACGCCCCAATCGACTCGAGCGCCAAGACCCTTTATCTTATCGACAGTCGATCACTCGATACCATCAACCCCCAGGATTCCTCGATCGTCGTCGCCTGGTTCGATCGCGTGGAAGAAGCCTACGAACGCAGGGTCGCCGCGGCGCAGTCGGGCGCCTTCGCACTGACCTCCCGCCGCGATGTCGCCGAACGACTCGACCTCCTTGGCATCCCGAACCTGGTCGTCGACACGCCCTCGATGTTCCTCGATCGCGCCCTCCGATACGCCGACAACCGCCGCTCGTTCGAGCGGCTCCGACCGCCCGCCGACCGCAGGCGCATCCTTCCCATCCCCATCTCATACGATGCATGCCGGCATATTGTCATTCAGGTTGATGATTTCGACATAGGTGGGCTGGAGAACGTGGTTTTGTGCCTGGCGGAAGGGCTCCGGCGCCGGGGGCGGCGGATCTCGATGCTGGTGCTGGGCCGTCCGGGTCCGTCGGTCGACCGGGCCCGCGCGGCCGGCATCCCGGTTGAGATTGGTCCCGTGGAGTCTCGTGGAGTCTGGATTCGCGAGTGGCTCCAGTCGAACCGGGCCGACCTGGTCTGCGCCCACTATTCGACGGCCGCCGCGGCCCCAGCGCACGACCTTGGAATTCCGCTCGTGCAGGTGATCCACAACGCCTACGCCTGGCTCGACGACCGGGCGATCGATGCCTACCGAATGGCCGACGCTGCCACGAGCGCCTACCTCTGCGTCTCGGC
The DNA here is from genome assembly GCA_027451455.1 of Planctomycetales bacterium. GTDB lineage: Bacteria > Planctomycetota > Planctomycetia > Isosphaerales > Isosphaeraceae > JAKAUH01. The sequence continues at coordinate 1,494 of DAIDJI010000830.1, forward strand.
CGAGACCGCGCGCTACGCCGACCGCCGGATGGGGCTCTCGGTCGAGAAGATGATCGTGGTGCCCAACGGCGTTGACCTCGATCGAATCGACGCGGCGCTCAATGAAGCCACGTCGCGCACGCGCGCCGAGCTGGGCCTTTCCTCCGGGGATTTCGTCTTCCTGAACGTCGCCTCGATCCACGCGACCAAGGCGCATCGGCTTCTGGTGAAGGCGTTCGCGCGGGTGATCGACGAGCATCCATCGGCAAGGCTGGTCATCGCCGGGTCAACGAGCGACACCGATTACGAGAGCCGACTCCGCCGCGAAATCGAGGCGCTGAAGCTCTCGGATCGCGTGGTCCTGACCGGACATCGCGAGGACGTCGAACGGCTCTACGCGATGGCAGATGTTTTCGTCTTGCCCTCTCTCTGGGAGGGCTGGAGCCTGGCACTCACCGAGGCCGCCTGCGCCGGCCTGCCGGCGATCGCCTCGGACGTCGGCGGCGCGCGCGAGCTTCTGGCCGGCGGCCTCGGCCGGTTGATTCGTCCTCCGTTTGACTCGATCGACGAGCTCGACGCCAACGCCATCCCCCGGCTGATCGGCTGCGATTCTCCTCGATTCCTGAAGGACCTGGCCGATGCGATGCGTGCCGAGGCCGCGGTCCGACGACGGCCCTCGATCCCCGACAGCCTCCGCCGCCGGCTCGATCGCGAGTCGATGATCGACATCCACGACCGACTTCTCGGCTGGTTTCTGCAAGGCGGCCCGGCCTCCGGAGCGCGGGCCTGGAGCCCGCCCTTCGTGGTGCCTCGCCTTGACAGCCCGACCCGATTGTCGTAGAGCGATCGGTAGCGCCCAGGGAAGGGTGCGTGTGATGGTCGGCGAGGAGGCGAGGCGATGAAGATTGTGGACGTGATGCCGCTGGCATTTCCCGAGGTTGCGGTGATCCGCTTCGCCCGGTTCAAGGACCATCGCGGCTACTTCACCGAACACTACCGCGCCAGCGATTTCGAGGACCTCGACCTCCTCCGCGGTATCGATTTCCGCCAGATGAACGAGAGCTTCTCGCGCGCTGGCACAATCCGTGGCCTGCACTTCCAGTGGGACCCTTATCAGGGAAAGCTCGTCCGCGCCGTGACCGGCCGGCTGATCGACCTGATGCTGGACATCCGCCGGGGCTCGCCGACCTTCGGTCAGATCATCGCCCAGGACCTTCCCGCACGTCCCGACGACGACCACGCCCAGTGGATCTGGGTCCCGCCCGGCTTCGCCCACGGCATGCTGCTCACTGAGGAT
>DAIDJI010000831.1 GCA_027451455.1 Planctomycetales bacterium
TCACGATCCGGGCCTCGATCCCGGGTGCCAGTGACGCACCGCCGGCCGAGGCGAAGCTGACGGTTGCGCCCCGGGCGTCCCGGTCATGGGACTTCGGCGAGGACATCGTTCCGATCTTCACCCGGATGGGGTGCAACACGGGCTCGTGTCACGGCCGACTCGCTGGACAGAACGGGTTCCACCTTTCTCTCTTCGGCTACGATCCCTCCGAGGATTACCGGTCGGTGGTCCGCGACCTCGGCCAGCGTCGGATTTCGAGAATCGCCCCCGAGGAGAGCCTCCTGCTCGTGAAGGCCGCCGGTCGGGCGCCCCATGGTGGCGGCCGGCGCATCTCGGGCCATTCCACCGAATATCAAACCCTCCTCTCCTGGATTCGAGACGGGGCGCCCGAGCGCAGGGGTGCGGTTCATGGTACGGTCGCGAGCGTCCGGGTCGAGCCGGCCGGTCCGATGCGCCTCGACGTGCCGGGGCCCCGACAGCTCCGGGTCGTCGCGAAATTCGCCGACGGCCACGAACGCGACGTCACCCGCCTCGCCTCCTTCAAGTCGAACGACGACGCAGCGGCCTCGGTCTCCTCGAATGGGAGCGTCCAGCTCCTCGCCCGCGCCGAGACGGACGTGATCGTCCGGTATGAGTCGCACGTCCTGGCCGCCCGGATCTCCACGGTGATCAACCCGAACCTGGATCTCGACTTTCGCCCGCTCAAACGCCGGAACTTCGTGGATGACCTGCTGTTTCAACGGCTCGAATCGCTGAGGGTCCCGCCGAGCCCGCCTGCGAGCGACGCCACATTCCTCCGTCGGGTCTCGCTCGACCTGACCGGCGAACAGCCCTTGCCGGCGGAAATTCGGGCCTTCCTGGCCGACAAGGACGTGGAGAAGCGGGCGAAGCTGGTCGACCGCCTGCTGTCGACGAAGGAATTTCAGCAGTTCTGGGGGATCAAGCTGGGGGATCTCCTCCAGATCACGACCGCCCGCCAGGGCACGGGTGCCCCGCGTTACCAGGCATGGGTCAACCAGGGACTCGAAAAAAATCGTCCCTGGGATGCGACCGTCCGAACCCTGTTAACGGCCCTGGGCGACCCGCTCGACATCGACAACGGCGGACCCGTCAATTACGCGATGGAACCAGTCCCGGCGATCGAGCAGGCCGAGCTCTCCGCGCAACGGTTCCTGGGTCTTCGGATACGATGTGCCCAGTGCCACAACCATCCGTTCGACGTCTGGACGCAAGACGATTATTACGGACTGGCCGCCTTCTTCGCGAAGGTTTCGCGGGGTGGGAGCGGCGGACCCGGGATGATGATGGCCCGGTCCGAGGTGACGATCGATCCAAAGGGCCAGGTCGTCCACCAGAGGACGATGAAACCCGCGGAGCCCCGACTGCTCGACGGTCATCCGGTGAAGCTCGGGGCGGCCGAGGACCCCCGGAAAGCGCTCGCCGACTGGATCACCTCGCCGGACAACCCCTATTTCGCCCGCGCCATGGCGAACTGGGTCTGGGCCCAGCTCTTCGGCAAGGGGCTGGTCGACCCGCCCGACGACATGAGCCGATCCAACCCGCCCGTCCATCCGGAACTTCTCGACGCGCTGGCGAAGCACTTTGTCGACCACAAATACGACCTCCGCGACCTGATCCGAACGATCGCGCTTTCCGAGACCTATGGCCTCTCCTCGGCGACGGTTCCGGGCAACGCGAAGGACCATCGCCTCTTCTCTCACCACCTGCCAAGGCCGCTCACCGCGCACCAGATGGCCGACGCGCTGGCGCAGGCGACGGATGTCCCGAATTTCTTCGCGGGGGATGGTCGCATCGGCCGTCTCGCGGCGCGCAGGGCGATCCAGGTCGCCGACCCGACGACCGGCAGTGCGATCCTCGACACCTTCGGCCGATGCTCGCGCACCTCGGCCTGCGCCTCGGCCCCGACCCCGACGCTCAGCCTCGGCCAGGCCCTCCTCCTGATTGGTGGCGACCTGATCGAGAACAAGGTCTCCAACCTGAACGGCTACCTCGCCAGCGCCCTGAAGCTGGAACTTGAACCGGAGGAACTGGTCGAGAGCCTGTATTACCGGACGGTCGGCCGCCCACCCACCGCTGAGGAGCTCTCGCGATGGTCGGCCGAGCTAAAAAGCGCCCCGTCCCAGTCCGAGGTGGCCGAGGACCTCTTCTGGGCCCTCCTCAATTCCCGCGAGTTCGCTTTCAATCACTGATTCTTGTTCTTGGTAATTGGTAATTGGTAATTGGTAATTGGTAATTGGTAATTGGTAATTGGTAATTGGTTCCGGATCTTCGACGCACGTCAACCAGGTAAGATCCAAGACAAGAACCAATTACCAAGAACCAATTACCAATTACCAATTACCAATTACAAAGAACAAGAAAAAGAACAAGAAAAAAAGGAGCCCTTCCGATGAACCAGCAGCGACCGAGGAAAGCGGCGCGGTGCGACGGGCCGACGCGGCGGCATGTGCTGCAGGCCGGAACCCTGGGGTTCCTCGGCCTGGGACTCGACGACTGGTTTCGGCTGCGGGCGATGGCCGGGGCCCTGGGCGCGCCTTCGGGAGAGCAGACGAAAACGAAGCGGGCGAAGAACTGCATCCTCATCTGGCTGGCGGGCGGGCCGTCGCACCTGGACACCTTTGACCCGAAGCCGAAGGCACCGGCGGACGTCCGCGGCGAGTTCCAACCGATCGCGACTTCCGTCCCTGGCCTTCAAATCTGTGAGGTTCTGCCCAACCTGGCGAAGGTGATGAACCGGGCGACCCTGA
>DAIDJI010000832.1 GCA_027451455.1 Planctomycetales bacterium
GCTCGCCGTGGCCGCCGCGACGATCCGGGCCGCGTACGACTATTTCCTCCGGTACGCCGAAATCCCCTGGACGCAGTTCTTCTGGTCGGTCACCTATTACAATGCCTGGCTGATGGTGGTGACCGACGATCCGCTCGTCTGGTTCTACTTCAGTTGGGGATTCATGGTGCTTCCTCTCGTCATCCTGACCTGGATCGTGAACAAACTGGGAGAGCCCGCCGAGGCCGGACGGCCCGTTGCGGTGGGTTGAAGTTGGCAGGCCATCCAGGGAAGGAGGAGCCGCTATCATGTCCACGGTCTCGGTCTGCTTCACCAATTTCGGTCCCTATCACCTCGCCCGGCTTCGCGCCCTCGCCCGCCGGCTCGAAGCGCGAGGCGACCGGCTGATCGCCTATGAGGTGGCCGGATCCGAGCGAACCTATCCCTGGGAACGCCGACACCTCGACGAACCGTTTGCGTGGGTCACGCTCTTCCCCGACCGCGTTCTGGAGTCGATCCCGCCCGCGGACTGTCGTCGGGCGATGGTCGAGGCGCTGGTCCGCGATCGGCCCGACATGATCGGGATCGTCGGCTACGCCCGGCCCGAGTCGATGGCCGCGGTCCGATGGGCGGCCCGGTCGCGCCGGCCCTCGATCCTGATGTCGGAGAGCCAGGAGATCGACCGTCCACGCACCTGGTGGAAGGAGATGGCGAAGGCCCGACGTGTCCGCCACTTCACCTCGGCACTGGTGGGCGGGGATTCGCACCGCGATTATCTGGTCCGGCTCGGGATGCCCTTCGACCGGATCGCGATGGGTTACAACGCCGTCGACAACGACCACTTCGCCCGCGAGGCCCGCAAATGGCGAGAGGCCCCGACCGGCCGTGAGGGGCTTCCGGATCGCCCCTACTTCCTCAGCGTCTGCCGGTTCGTCCCCGAGAAGAATCTCGTCCGTCTGGTCGAGGCGTTCGCCCGATATCGAAGGGAGGCCGCCGTCGATCGCTCCTGGGATCTCGTCCTCTGCGGCGACGGACCCGGCCGGGATCAGGTCGAAGCCGCCGTCGATGCCAGCGGGTTCGGCGAGGCCATCCATCGGCCGGGCTTCCTCCAGGTCGACGACCTGCCCCGCTGGTACGCCAACGCCGGCGCCTTCGTCCTGCCGAGCCTGATGGAACCCTGGGGCCTGGTCGCCAACGAGGCCGCGGCGAGCAGCCTCCCCCTCCTGATTTCCCAACGTGCCGGCTGCTCCGGAACGCTCGTGCCCGAGCCGCCCGGCACGACCGGATACACGTTCGATCCGGCCGACCTGGACGATCTGACCACGGCCCTCGCACGGGTCGCAGGCGCCTCCGACGAGGACCGAACGGCGATGGGACGTCGGGCCTCGGAAGTGGTCTCGCAGTGGGGCCCCGACCGGTTTGCCGAGGGAGTCGTCGAGGCGATCCGGCTCGCCGCCGGTCGTCGTCGTGGGTCAAGGTCCGTCTCTGCTTCCGCGCCGAGGTGAAATCATGAGCGAACCGACCCGGACGATGCTCCTGGAAGGATCGAGGACGTCTCGACGGCGGACCACCGATCGCCCGCGCGGCTGGCTGCACGTCTGTAACGGGCTGGATCCCCGTCGCGACGGCGGGATGGTGCCGAGCATCCTGGGGATGACCGCGGCCCTCTCGGGCCTGCGCGATGACGTGACGATCGTGACGCCCACCCCGTCCCGGCTCGACCCTGGCGGGCCCTCGCCCCGCGTGAGACTGGAGGGCCCGGAAACGCCGATCGAGGAAGCCGTCCGGAGCGCCGAGGTCGTCCATTTACACGGGCTCTGGCAGGCGCAAACCCGTCGCGGGGCACGAGCGGCGATCGCCGAGAAGGTTCCCTACCTGGTCGCCACGCACGGGATGGCCGACCCCTGGGCCCTCGGCCAGAAATACTGGAAAAAACGGCTGTACCTCGCCATGGTGGAATCGCGGAACCTCCGCCGAGCCGCCTGCCTTCATGCGCTCTCGCGGCCCGAGATCGAGCACCAGCGCGCCCTCGTCCCGGGCGTCCCGATCGGCTTCGTCCCCAACGGCGTCGACCTCGACCGGTTCGAGAATCTTCCCGCGCGCTCCGAGCTGGAACGCGAGCATCCCGAGCTGCGCGGAAAGTTCGTCCTCCTCTTCTTCTCACGACTGCACCTCAAAAAAGGGCTCGACCTTCTGGCCGAGGCCCTTCGCCGGGTCGCGCCGACCTCGGCCGATCTCCATCTTTTGATCGCCGGCAACGACGACGGCGCCTGGGCGCCGTTCCAGTCTCGGATCGAGGAGGCCGGCCTTTCCAACCGGACCACCTATCTCGGCCACGTCTCGGGCGAAGCCGCCCGGCGGACCTGGGCCGCCGCCGATGCCTTCGTCCTGCCCAGCTACAGCGAGGGATTCAGCATGGCGGTCCTGGAGGCCATGGCCTGCCGGCTCCCCGCGCTCATCACCACCGCCTGCTACTTCCCCGAGGCCGACGCCGAGGGCGCCGCGGTGGTCGTCGAGCCGACCGCCGAGAGCGTCACTCGGGGCCTTTTCGAGATGCTCGAACGATCGCCCGACGAGCGCGCCGAGCTCGGCCGTCGCGGGCGGGCCCTCGTCGGTCGCGAGTACACCTGGCATCGCCAGGCCGAGCGGCTGGCCTCCATCTACGGCTGGCTCGCCGGCGGCGGGCCGTCGCCCGATTGCGTCGAACTTCGATGAACAAACAGTGATGCGGTCAACCCGAGGCAAGGACGCACGATGATCACCCAGTCGCCCCGACGAGCCAGCAGA
>DAIDJI010000833.1 GCA_027451455.1 Planctomycetales bacterium
AGCCGGCCGTGCTGATCGTGGACGAGCCGACCCGCGGCATCGACGTGGCCACCAAGGCGGAGGTGCACCACCTGCTGACCCAGCTGGTCCGGGACGGGGTGGGCGTGCTGATGATCTCCTCCGAGCTGCCCGAGATCCTCGGCATGAGCGACCGGATCGCGGTGATGCGCGGCGGGACAATCGCCGCAACCCTCAACCGCGCCGAGGCCAGCCAGGAAGCGATCCTCGACCTCGCCCTCGGCCACCACCACGGAAAGGGAACCGCAGAATCCGAATCGGAGAGGAACCACGAAAAACACGAAGGAGACGAAAATGGAGGACAGAAATCCCTGACGGACCACGACGGTAGAATCGTCGAAGATTTCAATCTCCAATCGGAGAAGACCTGGGATTTTTTTCGTGTTCTCCGTGATTTTCGTGGTTCCTCCTCGTCTTCGATGGCGAGGGAGCTCTCGGTGGCGGCGGCTTTGTTCGTACTCCTGCTGGTGCTGGCGGTCGCAGCGCCTCGATTTTTCCGAGGGGAGCAAATCCGGGCGCTGGTGGTCGCCAATGCGCCGGTGCTGGTGGCAGCGGTCGGGATGACGATGGTCATCCTCTGCCGACAAATCGATATCTCGATCGGGTCGATCTTCAGCATCAGCGGTGTGGCGGCGGGATTGCTCTCGCGGGCGGGGCTGCCGATGCCGGCAGTGGTCGCCGGAGCGATCGCGGCCGGTGCGGCCTTTGGTGCGGTCAACGGCGGACTCGTCGCCGGGCTGGGACTCCCCTCGATCGTGGTGACGCTCGCCACTCTCGTGATTGGCCGCGAGTCGCTGCGCTACCTGCGTGAGGGCGAGTTCGTCCGCGACCTGCCGCCCAGCTTCCAGTGGTTCGGCGCAGGGCAGTCGACAGGCCAGTGGATTGTGGTGGCGATCGCGCTGGCGACCTTCGCGGCGTTTGCCTGGGGATTGCGGAATCTCGCCGCTGGCCGGGCGATCTACGCGACCGGCTCCGACCCCGAGGCCGCCCGCCTGGCCGGCATCCGGCCGAACCGTCTCACGTTCGCCGTCTTCGTCGGGATGGGCGCCCTGGCCGGACTCGCCGCGCTATTGAACGCCGTCCGACTCCCCGATGTCGATCCGAATTCCGGGACCGGCCTGGAGCTCCAGGTGATCGCGGCGGTGGTTGTCGGCGGCGTGGCGATCTCTGGCGGACGTGGAACTCTTCTTGGCGCGCTGGTCGGCGTGGCGCTGCTCGGCACGATCGGCCCGGCGCTGTTCTTCCTGGGCACCCGGCCCCAGTGGGAAAAGGCGATCCAGGGCCTGATCATCCTCCTGGCCGTCGCCTCCGACGCCCTCCGCCGCGAGGGTGGCGACCACGGAAAGCCGTGAAGCGAAACCACTCAAGGCACTCAAAGTCCTGAAGAGCAACCACGAAAAACACGAATTACCACGAAATGAATCAAATTCTTTGGACGGAATTAATGTAGAATTTTACTGGATTTCTTTATATAAAATATGTCTGATTTTCGTGAAAGTTCGTGTTTTTCGTGGTTTCTCCTGATCTCCCCTCTCCCGTGGTGTGGTGGAGTGGTTACTCCTGATCTTCCCTCTCCCGTGGTGGAACTGTGATGGCAGGTGGTTCGAGGCTTGCGTGGTTTGATCCGGCGCGTGGGGTACTGGCGGGGATCCTGCTGGCCGAGGTCGCGGTGTTTGCGGTGTTCGGCACGAATTTCCTGACGATCGGCAACGCCTTCGAGGTGTTGCGGCTCTCGGTCGAGATCGGCCTGCTGGCCGTGGCGCTCACGCCGGTGATCACGACGGGCGGGATTGACCTCTCGGTCGGTTCGTTGATGGGCCTCTCGGCCGTGGTCTTCGGGATGCTCTGGCGCGACGCGGGCCTTTCGACGCCCGTCGCTGCAATGGCGACGCTCGCGGTCGGGGCGGTGGCCGGCGGTGTGAACGGGCTTCTGATTACGCGGGGCCGAATTCCTCCGCTGATCGTAACTTTGGGGTCGTACTCGCTTTTTCGAGGTCTGGCCGAGGGTCTGACGGGCGGGGTGGAGAACTACACCAATTTCCCCGAGTCGTTCCTGTTCCTGGGCCAGGGATATACGATGGGGGGAATCCCGGCGCAGTTGCCGATCTTCGCGATGATCGCGGCGGCGTTCTGGGTGATCCTGCATCGCTCGACGATCGGCCGTGGGCTCTCGGCGATTGGGTTTTCGCCCGAGGGAGCGCGCTATGCCGGACTACCGGTCGACCGACTGGTCGCGATGACCTATGTGCTCTCGGGCGTCGTTTCGAGCCTCGCGGCGATCATCTATGTAGCGCACCTGGGCCAGGCCAAGGCCGACGCCGGGACCGGTTACGAGCTCTCGGCGATCACGGCGGTCGTGCTGGGCGGGACCTCGATCTTCGGCGGACGCGGGAGCGTCGGCGGGACGCTGCTGGGCCTCTTCGCGATCTCGGTCCTCCGAAATGGAATGATCCTCTCGGCGATGCCGGGCGAGCTGGCCGGCGTTGTCACCGGGTTGCTGCTCCTGCTCGCCATCGGCCTCGACCGCCCCGGCCGAGGGCTCGGACACGGACGATGGCTCGCAAAATCGTCGCACCCCCACCCCCCTGCCCTTGCGACGACCGATTCCTTCCAGGAGAGATTCGCCGTGAAAAATTCGCAAGTCGCCGCCCTCTGCCTGGCCATCCTCGCCGGCGCGGCCATTCTCTCGATCAGCAATTATTTTCTGATTCGTTCGTTCGTCGGCGACCGACCGGCCGACGGCATG
>DAIDJI010000834.1 GCA_027451455.1 Planctomycetales bacterium
GTTGCCCGGCAGTGCTTCGACCGCTGCGATACCGGGGCTTTCAAAGCTGAAATCCTGGCGCAACGCCTCGCGCGCCGATTCGGCCGCGAGATCGGCTACGCGGTCGTGTCGTACGACCGCGAGCTCCACGCCCAGGTCTTCAACGACGGGCGCAGTCGCTTGAGTCTTCTGATCGGCTGCGTGGACAACGCATCTGCCCGGCGCGCGCTCGCGGCAACACTCGACGAGCGTGCCGTGCCCTTCGGCTACTCTAGCCCCCCGTCCGTGTGGTGGCTCGATACGGGGAATGGCCGCAACAGCGGTCAGGTTCTCCTCGGCAACGTGACCCGGCCGGATGGGTTGCGTGGGGCGTTTCTCCCTTCGCGCGATCTCTGTCGCGCCCTCCCAACTCCGAGCTTTCAGCGGCCCGACCTGCTCGACGCGCCGCCGGCCCCCGAACCGGCGCCCGACTGCGCCGAAGCAGTGCTCGCCGGCGCCCAAGGACCGACGATCAACCAGGTCGTGGCGGCGCTTGCAGCGAGCTTCGTCGAGAAGCTCCTTTCCGACACCTGCCAGTGGATGGCGAGCTACTTCGATCTCGACGATGGGACGCTCCGTTGCGTGCCCGCCGATTCAAAGGTGGTGGCCAACATCGCCGGGCTGCATCCCAATGCCGTCGCCCCTCCGGCCCGCTCGGCCTGACTCAATGGACGGGAGGTAGCAGTGGATACAATCACCGATAGCCCGACGAGTTTGCGGCCCCCCAAGTCAACTGATAAGCACGACATCCCAACGCTCCAGGCCGGTGGCTTCAGCGCGGCGGTCGACGCCTATGCCGGGGAGTCGGATCCGGATCCGACCTCGCGCCAGATGCGCCTCTGGTTCCTCTCGCTCCTGGGATCACAAGAGTCGGTCAAGGCGCTCTGGGCGCGGCTAATCAAGGGTGAGGTCGCGACACTGTCGCTGGAATCCCTCGGGACGGCACGCTTCTGTGTCCTCGCCCCGGAGGGGCCGCGCCGCTGGCGCTTCCTCACCGCCAGCCTACAGACCGTGGTCGGCTACCAGGGCGTGCTCGTTCCCGAGGCGGCTCTTTACGGCGCCGAGCGCCCTGACTTTCTGCTGCTGCCCCGGTCCGACGAGGAAGCGGCGTCCCTCCATTATCGCTTCCTCAACCGCCGCCTCGATCTGCCCCTCCATCCCCTCTGGACCGACTGGCTCTGGGATCGGGGACAACGCACTGGCGAGATCGTCGGGTTGGACGCGCTGGGGAAAAAAGCCTATCGCTGTGTCCCCGACCCGGACGCCCTCGCCCGCGATCTGGGCGCGGCGATTCGCCAGGGGAGTCTATCGCTCCCGGACGATCCGAACGCGGGCGAGACGTAGGAGTCGCATCCGTGGCTCGACTGGAAGCGACCGCCCGCGCCGGCTACTGGCCGACGCCCCCGGCCGTTACGGCCTCGATCGCACGTCACCTCGTTCCGGTGGCCTCCGCAGGAAAGCGCGTCCTGCGCCTGCTCGATCCGTGCGCTGGCGAGGGCACGGCCGCAGCAACCCTCGCCGTTGCCCTCGGGGCCGAGACCTACGGGATCGAGCTGAACACTGAGCGCGCGGAGATAGCCCGGGCCCGGCTCGACCATGTGCTCGCGACGTCCGCCTTCTCCGTCCGGCTGGCGAACGGGGCGTTCTCGGCCTTGTTTCTCAATCCCCCGTATTCCCACGATGACGAGCAACGTCGTCTCGAGCACGCTTTCCTGACGAGCCTCACCCGCGCGTTGTGCCCTGGCGGGGTGCTCGTCTTCCTGATCCCCCAGTCACGGCTCGCGATCTCGGCACGCTATCTCGCTAGCCACTACAACGGATTCCGCGTGTATCGCTTCCCCGATCCGGAGTTCGCCGCCTTCCAACAGATCGTCCTGTTCGCGACCCGGAAGCGACAGCCCTCGCACGATCCCAGTGTCCAGGCGCAGCTCGAAAGCTGGAGCGGTGGCGACCTGACCGCGCTCCCCGAAGCGCCGACTGAGTCCTCGGTGCCAGTCCCGTCCCTGCCCGCCGGGGAGATACTGTTCGCGTCGCTGTTTTTCGATCCCGTCGAAGCCGCGGCCGAGGCTCGGCGGCGAGGCGTCTGGACCCAGCCGCAGCTTTGCGAGCAGCTATGGCCGGCGGAGGAAAAGCCGGTCCGGCCTCTGATGCCCTTGCGTAGGGGACACCTCGCGCTGCTGATCGCGGCTGGTTTCCTCAACAACGTCCTGCTCTGCCAGGAGCAGCGACGTGTCCTGGTCAAGGGGCGCATTTCGAAAGAGCTGGTGCCGGTCGAGAGCGATGACGATGATACGACGATCGAACGGGAAGTGCTTCGGACGTCGGTCGTCCTGCTCGACCTGACGACTGGCGAGTTCGAGGTAGTCGACCAGGAAGGGGCGGGCGAGACCGAGGAGGCAGCACCGTGAATCTTGCCCAATTTCTCGACCGTTACCGTGATGCGGTGACGACGGCGGTTATTCGGACCTATCCGCCAATTTATGATGCCGAGACCCGGCGCGCGAGCGGATTCGACCTGCGACGACTCTTGCGCCGCCCGCTCGGGGGACAGGCCGATGCCATCCGCGCCACGGCGTTGTCGCTTCAGCGCCAGCGCGGAACGAACCTCGTCGGGGAAATGGGCTGCGGCAAGACGTTGATCGCGTTATCAGCCGCCTACCTGGTCGGCACCCGGCGGGTGCTGGTCGTCTGTCCCCCGCATCTGGTCCGTAAGTGGCGGCGCGAGATCGTCCAGACAGTG
>DAIDJI010000835.1 GCA_027451455.1 Planctomycetales bacterium
GCACGTGTCGAGGTTTCCGTGAGGGCCGGGGTGGCCGCCCGGTCGATCGACCCAGCCTGGGACCGCGCCACCGACGTCGTTGCCGCGGATTCGTCCCTGCCGGCCTATGTCGAGGGCGAGGGCAGGACCGGCCGGCCGTTCCGGATCGAGGTCGAGGCGCCCGACTCGGTGGCGATGCCGGTGCCTCTGGTCCCCCGTCTGCTACTTCAGACAACCATCGGGCTGGACGAGACGGTGCAGCATCGGGCCTCGTTCCGGGTCGAAGCGCATGGACCGGCCTTTCCCTTTGAGCTTCCGGAGGGGGCGAGAATCATCGCCGCCCGGGTCGACGGCCGCCCGGCCGAGCGGGTCGATCTGGAGGGAGGTGGCGAGGGTCTGCGTCGTTACCGGCTCCCGCTGCCTCCTGCTTCGGCTGCCCGGCCGGTGCTGGTCGAGCTGGAATACCAGCTCGCGGATGGTCCCTCGACAGCGCCCTGGCCGGCGCCCCGGCTTCCCGAGGGCGGCCTGGTCCTCCGGACCCTCTGGGAAATACGACTCCCCTGGGATCGCACCCTGCTGGGGGTCCCGGCCGGCTGGTCCGACGAAAATGCCTGGGTATGGGACGGTCTGCTCTGGGGCCGCCGGCCGGATCTCGATCCCGACGCACTGGAGGGATGGCTGCTCGGTGAGTCCGCCCCGTCGGTCATCGTCGGCCCGCCCGGCGGATCGCCCGACGAATCGCAGCGGTTCCTTTTCGGCCGGACCTCGGCCGGAACGGCCAGTGGAACGCTCGCCTATTCAATGTCGGTCCGGATCGTCGGTCGAGCCCCGATGATCGCCGTTTGCTCGGGCGCGACTCTCCTGATCGGCTTTCTGGCCATCTTCTCCCGGATTCGGTTCCGAACCGCCTGGGCGATCGTCGCCGCCATCGGGCTGCTCGGTGCCTCATGGCTGGAGACGGACACGGCGATCCAGCTTGCGCAGTCTTCCCTGCTAGGCGCTGCGTTGACGGCGGTCGGAATCCTCATCGAGGAGGTCGTCCAGCACCGCCGGGCGCGGTCGCTCCCGGTCCGCGACCCCGGAACCGCGCTCGGTCTGGTGCGCGGCGACTCGTCGATCGTCGGGGCGCCGGTGGTCGGGTCCGACGATCCGACCGCCATCCGTGTTCGTACGCCCTCCACCATGGATTTCGTCCCGAGCCCGCTGACCCGAGCACCGCTCGATCCTGAGGAATCGCGCGGCTCGCCTCTGGGACGGCCCTGACCGGTCCTGGCATTCCTTTCGGGGATGCCACGGGTTACGATAGACCGATGAGTCAAAGAATGGCCCGCGTGAGTTGCGGTCGATCCAGACCTCGGCTCCGGATTTCGGGCGGGGGGATTGGGCCGGTCGCGGGACTCCGATGGGCCTGGATCGGGTCGATAGGTGGGGCATCCGATCGATGGGCTCAAGCACAGAGACCACAGCATCGGGTACGTCGGCTGAGGAATTCGCCGGGCTCTGGCATCCGGGCGGACCCTTGCCCGATGTCTTTGAGTTCCTGGCCGCCCGGCCCGAGTTGACCGTTGCCGAGCGGCTGGCTGTCCTCCAGGTCGACCAGGCCCAACGGTGGCGGATCGGCCAGCCGCTCCCACTCCGGGTCTACCTCGCCACCTCACCGGAGATCGCCGAGTGCGGCGAGATGATCCGGATACTGGTCGATGGCAATCGCGAGCATCGCCGGAATTCGGCCCTCCGGCTCAACGAGACGGCACCCAGGACCGGAACCCTGGTCGAGCTCTCGCAATCGCCCACGGATGCGATCGAACCGCCTTTCGCGCGGGGAGGCGATTCCGAGGAGTGCGAGCTTGCCAAAAATGAGGAGATGCCAACCACGGCGAGCCCTGAGCCCGCCGCTCTCCTGGTCCTGACCCGAACCCCAGAAGAGAGCCCGCTGAACGGACCAAGGAAGGATCTCGGCTACTCGCTCGACGAAGCCCACCACCTCCGAGCCGAGGCCGAGGCCCTCCGCGTCATGCTCGATTCCGTCCGGTTCACGCTCGTCCGTCGAATCGGGGCCGGCGGCATGGGCGTTGTGTACGAGGCCTACGACCGCAAACGCGGCGAGCTGGTCGCGCTCAAAACCATGCGACGTACTGACCCCAGTACCCTGGCCCGGTTCAAGCACGAATTCCGGGCAGTGGCCGGCATCGCACACCCAAACCTCGTCAACCTCTACGAGATGATCGCGGTCGACGATCGCTGGGTCTTCACGATGGAGCTGGTCGAGGGGACCGACTTCGTCAGCGATACGAGAACCGACCTAACCGGTTCGCTGGACGAGGGCGATGCCACGTCGCCACCCCTTGCGTTTAACGAACAGAGGCTCCGCGAGAATCTCCGCCAGCTTGCGGAGGGGATCGAGGCGTTGCACGCGTCGGGGAAGCTCCACCGCGACATCAATCCGACGAACGTCCTGGTGACACCCGAGGGACGGGTCGTCCTTCTCGACTTCGGCCTGACTGCCGACCTGGGGAGCTCCGGTAAGTTCCGCACGACGGATCGTCAGATCGTCGGCACGGTGGCTCACATGTCGCCCGAGCAGGCGGCCGGCCAACCGATCGCGCCGGCGAGCGACTGGTACAGTGTCGGCGTGATGCTCTACGAGGCAATGACCGGACGACTGCCGTTTGTCGGGCCTCCGCACGAGGTGATCGTCCTCAAACGCTCGAGCGAGCCACTCCGGGCCTCGGCGATCGTGCCCGGTCTGCCGGAAGACCTGGTCGACCTCTGCAC
>DAIDJI010000836.1 GCA_027451455.1 Planctomycetales bacterium
CCCCCGACGGCACGACCCTGGCCGCGGCCATCGGGAATGTGGTTGATCTCTGGGACTATCGGCACCCCGAAGAGAAGCTGCCGGTCGTCTCGAGGCGCCGGCAGCTCTGCGGCCACACCGATGCCGTGCAATCTCTCGCGTTCTCCCCCGACGGCCGGACGATTGTCACCGCCTCACTCGACGGGACGCTCCGGATCTGGGACGCCCGCGAGACCTTCGAGCGGTCTTGCCTCGATCCCGGTATCGGGCCGCTCCACTGCCTGGCCCTCGCCCCCGACGGCATGACCGTCGCCGTCGGCGGCGAGGGCGGTGAGATTGCGATCCTTGATCTGGATGAAAGGTCCTGAACATGGCGACCACCAGAACCATCCCCGCCGAGGACTGGGTCTATGAGGATCTCCGCGACGAGGCCGAGTCGCTGCGCGGGCGGATCAATCGGTTCCGCGTCTCGCTCGGGCGTTTCCTCGTCGCCAAGCAGGAGCTGATCGACCTGATGGTCGTCGCGGCGGTGGCTCAGGAGCCGCTCCTGCTGGTCGGCCCGCCGGGGACCGCCAAGAGCGACCTCGTCCTCAAGTTCAAGGACGCCCTCGGCCTCGCCGACGACGATTATTTCGAATACATGCTCACGCGTTTCACCGAGCCTTCCGAGGTAATCGGACCGATCGACATCAACCGGCTCCGCGAGGGACGCTACATCCGCCGGGAGCAGGGGAAACTGCCGACCGCCCGCCTTGCCTTCCTCGACGAGATCTTCAAATCGAACTCGGCGATCCTGAACATCCTCTTAACCATCGTGAACGAGCGGAAGTTCTACCAGGACGGCGCCCCGCAGGCCGTCCGGCTCCGGGTCCTCTTCGCCGCGACCAACGAGGTCCCCGAGCAGGGCGAGCTGGCCGCACTGAAGGACCGGTTCGTCCTCAAGGCCGAGAGCCTCTCGGTGCAGGACAACCATTTCGAGGAACTGATCGACGCCGGCGTCCGCGGCGAGGCTTACAAGGGCCTGAACCAGAAGCCCTGGGCCGAGGGCCATTGCTCGCTCGACGACCTGCTAAAAGCCAACCGCTACCTGACCTTGCAGTTCGCCCGCACCCGGGCCGACGGCGAGGATGACGGCCGGGGCGCCTCGGCCGACCGCGCGGCGTTCTTCCCGGCCGAGGAGTTCCGCGAGTTCCAGCGGCTCATCAAGACCCTCGTCCGCGAGGATCGGATCTTCGTCAGCGACCGGAAGCTCGTCAAGCTCTACAAGCTGCTCCGCATCCGCGCCTGGCTGTTCTCCGGCGGCGTGGTCGGCCGCGACGACCTGCGGCTCCTCGCCTACCTGGGAGAGACCCACCAGGAGATGGCACTCCTTCGCGAGAAGGTGCCGGCTCTGCTCGGCGACCTTTGATCCTTGAGGAGTCCGGCCCGGTGAGCATCCACGAGATCCACGACGCCGCGGAGGCCCGCCGATTCCTGGCGCAAGGTCTCTGGCTCCAGCGCCTCGCGGCGCCCTCGGCGGCGAGTGTCGGCCTGGCGCTCCGGTGGGCGCTCGAAGCCGGCTCCGGCGGCGAGCCGATTCCGCCGGTCGGTATCGTCGCCGACATCGGGCATCTGGTCCTCGGAACGGAGTCCGGTGCTGCCGGCCGAACGATGCCCGACGTGCCCGGCTGGCCGCCCGGGCTGGCGAGGTGCTACGAGGACCTCCTCCTCGGCAAGCTCGACTCCGACGGCTCCATTGCCCGCGCCTCGGATGCCCTCGCGCGCTACCGCGGGCGTGACCGCGACCGAGGGCTCGCGTTCGTCCTGGACCAGCTTGGCCGACGCGCCGGACTCGGCGGGGTGCTGCTCAACCCCGCCGCTCTGAAGTCGGCGATGGAGGTCTCGCCGGAGGAACTGCTGGCCGCCGGCTGGGAATCGTTCGCCCGCGACGGCCCGATGCCGGTCCTGCCTGCGCTTTATGAGCGCTGGGTCGAAGTGATCCGCGAGATGCACGAGGCCCTCGGGCCGGAGGACGTCTTCGAGCTGGAGCACGGGACCGCACTGGCGGCCTTCGGCGAGCGTGTCGGGTTGAGGCAGGTTCTGCAAGCTGCGGCCGAATTCGAGGCGGACGTCCCCGCCAGGCGCCCCAGGCTTCCGGTCCGGCGTCACGACGTCGCCACCCGCATCCTCGACGAGGACTCCTACCCGGTCGGCGGCTTCTCCTCGATCTCGACCCGAGGGAGCATCGAAAGCCTCCTCCATTCGCAGCTCGCCTTCATGGAGCCTGACGAGCGGCCCGACCTCTTCGACATCAAGTTTCTGCGTGACGAACTGCTCTACTATGCACGCGACGAAAACCAGTTCCTGCGCCGCCGCCGTACATTCGTCTTCGTCTTCTATCCCGACCTCGATCGAACGCGCTTCAAGGATCGCGGCCTGGACTATCAGCGCGGCGTCCTACTGCTCGGCCTATTGTATACACTCGTTCGCAAATTCGCCGAATGGCTGAATACCGAGGCACTATCGTTTCGCTTCATCTTCGTCGCCGACGCCGCTAATGATCCGCTCCAACCGGAACGCGAACTACTGGCGTCGTTGTTGCGCGACGAGATCGCCAACGGTCTAGTCCACCTAACGACGGAATCGGAGAACACCCTCGCGGAGCAATGCGCGGACTGGGCGCGTCGCAGTCTGTGCCAAGCGTTGCTAATCGACGTGCGCTCGCGCGTTTTCACAGCGGAGGACACGACGATCCAGCATCTTGTAATCGATGGCCCTCGTCCGGCGTTGGGAGAC
>DAIDJI010000837.1 GCA_027451455.1 Planctomycetales bacterium
GAATCGGGAAGCTGGGCGCGGGCACGATCGCCGTGTCGCCTGGCCCCAGCAGAGCCAGGCACATGTGGCTGAAGCCTTCCTTCGATCCAATCGTGGCGACGACCTCCTGATCGGGGTCGAGCGAAACGCCGAACCGGGTCTCGTAGCGCGCAGCGACCTCCTTGCGGAGGTTGTAAATCCCCGTGGCGACGCTGTACCGGTGGTTGCGCGCGTCTCGGGCGGCGTCGCAGAGCTTCTCGATGATCGGCTCGCCGGGGGGATCGGTCGGGTTACCCATCCCGAGGTCAATGACGTCGATCCCCTCGCGTCGCATTCGATACTTCAGCTCGTTGATCTTGCCGAACAGGTAAGGTGGGAGGCTCCGGACTCTCGGCGCGACTTCAAGGTCGTAGCGCTCGATCGATTCGTGCTCCTCGGAACCGGGATTGGTGCTGTGCTCCGTCATGCTCATTCTCGCGACGATCGCTCGGCCATCGAGGGGAGGTCGGCACGGCGCGCGCCGGCCCAATCCCTCCATTATCGAACATCGCCACCGGGGCCGCCACCTCAGGAATCGTAATCCGTGTGAAGGAGGGTTGTAGCGGTTGTGCCGGCGGTTGGAGGAGCGCCTCCTGGTTTGATCCGACTTTTCCGTCATGCGGTTCGGGTCGAGGGTCGATACACGGTGTACCACCAGGCGGCCCAGCCGACTCTGCAAATCACGCCTCGATCGGCCCCACGGATTCGGGTCCATCTGGATTATCATAAAAAAGGGGCGGGACGGAGTGATCCGTCCCGCCCCTTTCGTTTGGAGATCGGCTGGAGCCGAGGGAATTACTTCGCCGCCTTCGAGAGCGTGACGAAGCGGCCGGCCTTGCCCGTCATGACATAGAGGGCCAGTTCATTACCCTTCGAGGCGAGGGCCTGAAGTTCCTCAACGCCATTGACGGACTGAATCCGGTGGTCGCGGACGACCTTGGTGATGACGTCTCCCTCGCGGAGGCCGGCCTCGGCGGCGGGGCTTCCCTCCTTGACGGAAGAGACGACCAGTCCCTTCGTCTCGGCGGCGAGTCCGAGCGATTTTGCGAGATCACCCGTTAACGGCTGAACTTCGAGACCAAAAGCGCTGATGGCGGTCTTCTCCGGCTCCGCCTTCTCAGCACTCGGGCTCTGACCTGATTCGCCCTCGATGGCGAAGTGGACGTTCTCTGCGGGTGCGGGAACGATGGTGGCTGTCCGGGTCTTGCCGTCGCGGAGGTAGCCCATCTCGTAGGAGCGGTTGACCTCGCTCGTGGCGACGCGGAGCCGGAACGACGAGGCGTCGTTGATCGGTTCGCCGGCGAACGAGGTGATCACGTCGCCCTGTTTAAGGCCCGCCTTGTCGGCCGGGCTTCCGGGCACGACATCACCGACCAGCACGCCCTTGGTCCCCGGCTTGATGCCGAACTGCCGGGTGAGCCGCGGGTCGAGCGGCTGGAGCTGGATGCCGATCCGGGCGTAGTGTACCTTGCCATCCTTGATCAGCATCTCGGCGACGCTGTTGGCAAGCTTCATCGGGATCGCGAACCCGATCCCGTCGTTGCCCGAGCCCCCGCTGAGGATCGCGGAGTTGATCCCGACGACCTCGCCGTTCATGTTGACCAGCGGGCCGCCCGAATTCCCCCGGTTGATCGGCGTGTCGGTCTGAATGAACGACTCGTAACCGGTCGCGCCGTTGATCCCCAGGTTGTTCCGATCGAGCGCCGAGACAATTCCGGTGGTGACGCTCTGGCTCAATTCGAACGGGGAGCCGATCGCCATCACCAGCTCGCCGACCTTCAATTTGCCACTGTCGCCCCGCGGGAGGGCCTGGTAACTGGTGTTCTCGACCTGGATGACAGCCACGTCGGTCTGCTTGTCGGTCCCGACGACCTTTGCCGACGACTCGACGCCGTCATAAAAGGTGACGGTGATCTTCTCGGCGTTGTCGACAACATGGTTGTTCGTCAGGATGTGGCCGCGGTCATCGTAGACGAAGCCGGAGCCGACGCCCACGTTCATCCGGCCAAACTGCTCCTTCTGGGGGCCCTTCCCATTCTCGTCATTATTCCCGTCGGGAGTGAGGAACTTGCGGAGCATGTCCTCGAAGTCGCGGGGAGTCATGTTGCCATTGCCGCGAGGCTGGCCGGGGAACGGCCGAAGACCCGGCAACCCGGGAAACTGCGTCATGTTGCCGGCTTTCTTCTGCACGGTGATCTGGACGACGGACGGCCGGACAAACTCGGCCACCGCCTCATAGGCCTCGGAGAGGGCGCGTGCCGCCTGCTGCCCTTCCAGCGGAGCCTTGGGCGCCGCCGGCATCGGGCGGAGGAAGCCCGAAGAGCTGACCAGCGCCGCGGACGCGACGATCAACGCCGCCCATGCGACAGGATTGCGCTTCATTCTCGTTCGATCTCCTTCGATGTGGGATCCGACCCGACCCGGGCTCCCCGGTGCAGGGACCCGGCCCCGCCACCGTCACGCCCAAGAGGTACTTCCTTGCTACGCTCGGGATATTCGGAAGGTTGGCTCCGATTCCCCCCATCCGTCAATTCGGAGGGCCGGCGTCGCGACCCTCCCAGCGCGATTTCCGGGTGGGTGCCCCTTCTTTTCTGGTACACCAGCCGCCTGATCGCGGCAAGATCGTCCCGCGCCGCATCAGCGGCAACTGCGCCAGGCACCAGCGCAAGGTGCAGCTCGCGGTCAACCGCGCGCGCAACATCGCGCTCCTGCCCTTCACGGTCAC
>DAIDJI010000838.1 GCA_027451455.1 Planctomycetales bacterium
GAACATCATCGCGCCGTTGATCAGAATCCCCATCGTTGAGACGAGGCCGACCATCGGCGTCCGAAACGGCCGGGACGCGCTCGGCTCGATCACGCGCATCACCAAAACCGCCGCCGAGACGACCACGAACGCGAAGAGCGTTCCGATGCTCACCAGATCGGCGAGGAACTCCAGCGGAGCGAGCGCCGCACCCGTCGCGACGAAGACTCCGACCAGTATCGTCGACTTCCAGGGCGTCCGAAACCGTCCGTGTACGGCGGCGAAGAAACCGCGAGGCAAGAGTCCATCGCGGGCCATCGCCATCAGGATTCTCGGTTGGCTCAGGTTGCCGACCAGCAGCGAGCTGGTCATTCCGGTCAGGATACCGAGCGTCACCAGGCCGCCGGCGAAGGTCAGGCCGCGGTCGTTAAGCGCCGCCGCGAGGGGGGCCCGTACGTCGATCTTCGAGTAAGGCATCATCCCCGTCAAAACGGCCGCCACCGCGACGTAGAGCCGCGTGCAGATCGCGAGTGCCGACATGATCCCGATCGGCAGGTCGCGACCGGGCCGGCGTGCCTCCTCGGCGTTGGTCGAGATCGAGTCGAACCCGATGTAGGCGAAGAAGACGCGCCCCGCCCCTGTCGCGACCCCATGCCACCCGTGCTCGCGATGAAAAAACGGCCGCCAGTTCTCTGGATCGACATACGCTGCGCCGATCCCGATGATCGTGAGGATCACCCCGAGATTCAGCAGAACCATCGCCGCGTTGAAACCCGCGCTCTCGCGGATGCCGATCACGAGGATCACGGTGACCACCGCGGTGATCGCGACCGCCGGAACGTTGATCCAGGCCTGCACCATCCGGCCGTCGGCCAGGCTCACTTGCTTGAGGAAGAACGTCCCTTCGCTGACGCTATAATCCCAGGGTGCCGACTGGAGCCTCGGGTCGATCGACCAGCCGACCACGTTGCGCATCAGCGCATCAAAGTAATTCGACCAGGCCGCGGCCACGGCACTTGATCCGATCGCATATTCGAGGATCAGGTCCCATCCGATGATCCAGGCGATCAACTCGCCGAGGGTCGCGTAGGCGAAGGTGTACGCGCTCCCCGCGACCGGGACCATGCTCGAGAGTTCGGAATAGCAGAGCGCTGCGAAGCCGCAGCCGACCGCCGCGATCAGGAACGAGACGATGATCGAGGGCCCGGCCAGCTCGTTCGCGACCCGGCCGGTCTGGACGTAAAGGCCGGTTCCGATCGTCGCGCCGATGCCGAGCGCCGTCAACTGGACGGGGCCGAGCCGCCGGTTGAGGCGATCCGCGCCCTCCATCTCACTGAGGAGTTGTCCGACATCCTTGCGTCGGAAGAAACTCGCGAAGAACGACCCCATCCGGTTTCCCCCTGTCGTGGCACGTCGGCGCGGGGCGCCCTCGCTCACCGGGCCGGCTCCAGACGGGAGAGGTCGGAACCGCCGTTCCTCGCCCGACCCGCTCCAGGCGACCCGATCGGGCGATGTCCCAGACTACGACAGGGGCAGGGGGGCGTAAAGGGTCAGCACCCCAGCCCTGAAGGGTGGGCCTTGCCCATGGCCTCGATCAGGTTTCGAGCTCCGCGTGAGGGAGTTTGATCGCTCTCAGCGCGAAGTCGGCTCGCCGACGGCGGCCCGGTCGAACCGCGCGAGGATCGCCTCGATGCCGTCGGTATGAATTCGCCAGGATTCCCGGGCATATCCTCCGGATAGCACCATCGCCAATGGAATACCCCGCTCGCGGACGTGCGTGGCGACCATAAGGTCGCGGTCGGCCAGGTCGTTCCGAGAAAGGCCGAGGTTTGTCAGCGGGTCCTCGAAATAAGGGTCCGAGCCGGCATTGTAGATGACCAGGTCGGGCCGGACCGCGTCGAGCGCATTCGCGAGCGCGACATCGACCGTTTCCAGGTACTCCGGGCCGGTGATGTCCCAGGCGATCGGGATCGGGTAATCCTCGGGCTCCTTCGGGTTTGGATAGAGGTCGTCCTCGTAGACGTCCAGGATGGAGGCCCAGGGCCACGGGCGAATCGTGGCTGCGATTCCGTTCCCCTGGTGGGCATCAAGGTCGACGACGAGAACACGTTCAACCCGCCCCTCGGCGTGGAGGGCGGCCGCGGCGATCGGGATATCCGCATAGGCACAGAAGCCCTCGCCTCGGTCGGATGCGGCGTGGTGATAGCCGCCGGCCAGATTGATCGCCAGCCCGGAATCCAGGGCCATCCGGCAGGCAAGGACTGTCCCGCCCGTCGCGTATCGCATCGGCGCCAGAACCCGCCAGTCGGTGAACCAGGCCGGCAACCGCGCGATCAGCCGGACGTTCAGAATCTCCGCGAGTACCCCCGATCGGCGGAGCGAGTCGAGATAGTCGGGTGTGTGGACGCGCTACAGCTCCGCCCGACGGATCGGCTTCGGCCGGACAAAATCGGATGGCTCGCGCAAGCCTCGGGCCATCAGAGCATCGTGGATTCGTCGATATTTCCGGCCGTCGAACGGGTGTAGCGCGCGCTGGTGTAGCCGACCGCCGCGTTCGCGGTGAAGCCGTCGCCGAGCAGCATGTCGGCCTGCAGGTCGAAGCCTTTCGCGACCGCGGTGCCGAGGTTGTCGGTGAACTGCAGGCCGCAGTTGTACGCGACGTACACGCTCTGCTGGATGTCGTTCCACTTCACGTAGTAGATGCTGGTCGCGACCCGCAGGCGGTTGGCGAACGCGTTCTTCGCGCCGATCTCGAAGCTCTGG
>DAIDJI010000839.1 GCA_027451455.1 Planctomycetales bacterium
TGTATTCCAGGACGCAGACCAGTCCGATCCCAGCGCTCAGGCTCAGGATCAGGGCGACGATGATGAGCAGCGGCTTGTTCGGCCGGGTCGGGATGGTCGGCTCGGGGATGCTGTTGGGGACCTTGATGAAGTTGGTGATGCTCGGGCTGTCGGCGACGATTCCGAAGTCTTCCAGCCGGACCCGCATCTCGGCGATCCGCCGTGTTTTTTCCTTGCTCTCCTCGATCAGGTCGAGGACCCTCTGGTGCGCGGGGAGGGTCTCACGCATCTCCTTGAGGAGGCGGCGATACTCCGCCTTGTCGGCGTCGATCTCCTTCTGGTACTGCTCCATCGCCATCTCGGTGGGAGTCAGTCCGACCTCGGTCCGGACGTTCTTCAGCGACTCGATCTCGTCGAGGATCATGTCGAGCTTTCGGGCGGTCGCCCTGGCGGCGGGCTCTCGGTTCGGATTCCGGGAGGTCCGCATCGAGCTCTGGAGCATCTCCTGGATATGGTGCCGCTCCATTTCGAGCTGTTCGATCATCGCCTGCCGGCGGGCCGCGGTGGGGTCGAGGTCGGTGCGGGGGAAGTTTTGCATCAGGGCGAACTGGTTGCTCAGCTCGCCGAGCCGCATTTGCTTCTGATTGAGCATCGCACCCAGGTTGACGACCTGCTCCTCGATCAGGCTCTTGCCGTTGGCGCCGAGGGTCGTCGACTGGGCGATCTCGACCTTGATCTTTTCCTTGAGCTCCTCCAGCTCGCGCTGGAGGCGATTGAGGTTGTTGCTCGCGAGGAACCGGCTATCCTCCATCTTCTTATGGCTCTCGGCGCTGGCCTCGTCGGCGAATTCCCGAAGCAAGACTTCGAGGAGCCGCTTGGTCCGGTAGGGGTCGTTCCCTTCGAGGGTCACATTGAAGATGTTGCTGTTTCGGTGGTTGAGTGGGATGACGCTGAGTGTTCGGTAGAGCTCGGTGGCCGGGTCGTCGTACTGGCTGACGAGGGCGGAGATATCCTCGGCCCCGACGGCCTTCCGCTGGAGGAAGACGCTCCGCAGCCGGCTGGCGCGGTTGGCGATGTACTGCGACTGGAAGGAGCTGTCGCGCTGGCCGATGTCCTGGGAGACGATCTGCTTGAGAGCCTGATCGTGTTCGGGTGCGTTGATCTCGATCTCGGCGGCGACCGTGTAGACCGGCTGCATCCGAAGGACCAGGATACAGGCGAGGACCGCCAGGGGAACGGCGACGGCGAGGACCATCCAGACGCGTCGTCGCAGGGCGCGGATGTAGTCGGCTGGACCCTTGAGGGCCGCCGGATTCGGGGCCGGGGACGAGGCGACGACAGGACGGATGGGGGCCGCCGCGGCGAGGGCAGGGGCGGGAAAGCCTCGATGATTCGGGATCGCGTCCATGGGGCGCCTCCGTGACGGATGGAACGGATCAGGGCCGCGCGGGCGAATGGGGAGCGGCCAGGCGATAGGCCGTGAGACGGGCGTCTTCCGCCGCCTCATCCAGCCGGTCAAGCCGGCCCGCCAGCGCTCGCGCCAGCCGCTGCATCGAGCGGAAGACGATATCGGCGGCCAGCGGGGCCTCGGCGTCCATCGCGATCTCCATCGCGATCCCGCGTCCGAGGCCACCGGAGAGTCGGAAGAGAGCCGAAGGACCCGACACCACCCCGGTCGCGCTGGGGACTTCCTCGAAGCTGGCCGTGACTCCCTCGATCCGGACGCGGCGACAGCCCATCGCCCGGGCCACCTGCGAGACGATCTCGCCAGCCGCCTCGGCCGAGCCCGAGAGCTCGATCCGCTGGATCGCCTCCCAGGTGAGCTTCGCCGCGGTCCGCTCCTGCCGGCCCCGCGAGAGCCGGTCGTGAAGGTCGCCGCGCAGGTTCGAGAGCTCGTCGCGGCGGCTCGTCACCACCAGCAAGAACGCCAGGCAGCCGAAGATCCCGAGCACCAGCGTGACGAACTCGTTCTCGAGCGCCAGGCCGATCATCACCGCCCCGCAGAGAAACGCCGAGAAGCAGTAAAGCATCAGCGCCGCGGCCCTCGGTTTGAGACCAAGATTCATGAGCAGGTGATGCACGTGTCTCCGATCGGCGGCGCTCAGCGGGAGGTTTCGCACCCATCGCCGGAAGATCGCCATCGCGGTGTCGGAGATCGGCAGGCCCATCGCGACGATCGGGAACAGGATCGAGATGGCCGACGGGCCTCCCATCGAGCCCTGAACCCCAATCACCCCGATCAGCAGGCCGATCAGCATGCTCCCGCTATCCCCGAGGAAGATGCAGGCGGGATGCCAGTTGTACAGCAGGAAACCCGCGAGGCTCCCCGCGAGCGCGACCGAGAGAACCGCCGCGCCGAAGTTTTCGTTGTGGACCGCGACCACGGTGAGCGTTGCGCTGACCAGCAGCCCGACGCCCGACGCCAGCCCGTCCATGCCGTCGATCAGATTCCAGATGTTCATACATCCGAGGAACCAGATCATCGTGGTGATCAGGCTGAGGGCGGAGAGGTCAACCGGCAGGCCCGGCACGTGGAAGGTGAGGGCGGGATGATCGAGGTCAAAGTGCAGGCTGAGCAGCTCGATCGACCGGATGCGGACGCCGCCGACATAGAGCGCCATCACCGAGGCGGCCTGGCCGAGCAGCTTCAACCGGGGGCCAAGCGACCGGGTATCGTCGACGAATCCGACGACGAGAATCCCGAGCGCTGCGATGAGCAGGCAGCCGTACTGGGGAAACGGGGCACCGCCAGCGGCCCG
>DAIDJI010000840.1 GCA_027451455.1 Planctomycetales bacterium
GGCGACTTCCAGCCGAGAGGCCAGGTCGTTCGGGTCGAGGAGGATCTTGCTCCGGACCCGAAGCATCCGATCCTCCTCGTCGCGTAGTTGCGCCGCCCTTTTGGATTCCCGCCGCGCCTCGGCGTCTCGACCCGCGAGCTTCAACGCCTGGGCATAGGCGTAGTGATATTCGTGACGAAATGGCTCGGCGCGGGTCAGCGTTTCCAGGAGGCGGCAGGCTCGGTCGAGCCGGCCGAACCGTATGTCGAGCTGCGCGACTTCCTGGAGCGCCTCGGGCTGCTCGGGCGCGACCGCCAGGGCCTCCTCGAACGCCTGGACGGCACCCTCGATCTTCCCCTGCCTCAGGGCACATCGGCCGAGGCCAACCATCGCGCCGGCGTCTTTCGGGTGGTCGGCCAGGTATCGGCGATATTCCTGCACGGCCTCGTTGAATCGCTGGTCCTTCACCAGTTGTTCGGCGAGCCCGATCCGGGCCTTCTCCAGGTTGGGCGATCGCTCGAGCGCCGCACGATAGTTCCGGATCAGGACGGCCGGCGGATCGCTCATCCGCGAGGCGATCTCGATCCGCCAGAGATACGGTTGAGGATCGGCGGGCCGCAGTTCTCGGTATCGCTCGATCGCCGGAGCCGCCTGCGTCAGTCGATAGGTTTCCAGGAAGATCCGGGCCAGCTCGCGGGCGACCTCGGCACGGGGCTCGCGCTGCTCCTCAAACGCTTTTCGGAGGATCGGCTCGGCCGCCTGGACCTGGTGGGCCCGTGCCTGGTAGATCGCCCGGATGATCTCGAGCGAGCGCCGGTCGTAGCCGAGGTCCGCGGCCCGACGGAAGGCCGTCGCTGTTTCGTCCGGTTTGTCGTCCACCAGACCCAGCCAGGCCCGGTAATACTGCGCCTCGCCCGAGCTCGGACGCGCCTCGATCCAGCGCCGGAGAGGTTCCCGGGCCTCCTCGAATCGCGCCTCGGCGAACGCCCTCCGAACCGGCGCTGCCAGTTGCTCCGTCCGAATCGAACGATATCCGGCGTAGCCCGCGACGATCAATGTCGTCAGCACCACAAGCCCAACCCATCGAGGCACCCGGCGCAGTCGAGCAACGAGGGGCGGCCAGAAGGATACGATCGAACCGAACACGCGCGATCTCCGGTCGAGGCGCCCGCTGTGAAGCGACGAGGATCGTTCCGGTTCCGCGGTTTGTTCGCGAGGACTCATGGGTTCTTCTCGCGATGGACGCGGATATGGTGATCGGTGAATCGGGCCTGCAAGCGAGGATCGGCCACTTTCGGCATGTGGCAGTCAATGCAGTTGGCGGCGGGATTCACCGGGCAGAGGAGGGTTCGGCCCTTGCCGGGGTGGGCGGGCTCGTTCGACGAGTGGCATTTGAGACATTTCGATTCGTAATGCGCGTTCGATCGGACGAGGCCGCGGTGCGGGTCGTGGCAGGTGGTGCAGTGGAGGGCGCCCTCGGTCGCGGTGAAGCAGCGGCTGAACTTGAGGGTCGTCCCCTGCACGCGGGTGAATTCGGGATCGCTCGGCTCGACGGAACCGGTGACTCCGTGGCATTCCTGGCACGATTCGAGCAGACGACGCGGGGGGGAGTGGGAGGTCACCGCGATCGCCGAATCCGCGAAGCCGCCTTCAACGGCCAGCACATGGTTGAGTCCCGGGCCGTGACAGCGCTCGCAGCCGATCCCGCGATCGCCCGACTCGGGACCTGTCGGGTTCTCGGGATCCGGGAGCGCCGCGCGGAACCAGGTGGTGTGGCATTGCAGGCACTGTTCCAGGGTCTTGCCCGAGAGGGGCAATCCCACGAACTCATCGGGGCGGCTGGGGACCGCGTTGACGCCCTTGGTCAATCGCCACGAATGATCCGAGGCGTAGTAAGAGATCCGAAGCTCGCGGGGCGTTCCGCCGGGGTCGTCGCGGGCGACCATCGTGATTCCGTGCTCGCCCGAGCCCAGGGCGTAGGCCACGACGGCGCGGACGATCCGACCGCGATCGTCGGACGTCTCCAGACGAGGGCGTCCGTCGGCCTCGCGTGTGAAGTGGTGGCGGATGCCGGGCGCGAGCGGGTCCGGGATGGGAGCGTCGGGGATCGGGACGCTGGCCAGGTCGGAGCCGAGGGAAAGCGTCCGGGCGTGGGGACTTTCGTTTTGCCCCATCCGATAGAGATGTCGATGGCAATCGCCGCACCGTCGCGAGCCGACATAGGGGGAAGGCTCGGCCCGAGAGGCGTCTGGGTCCGGGCCGCCGGCACGTTCGAGCAGGGTGTCGGCCAGCTCGTCGCGACCAAGCTGGAGGGCCGCCCGGCTGAGGAGCCAGGCCGCCTCACGATCGGGATCGGACCCCTGGGCGAAGGGGCCGAGCAGGTCGGCCGCCTCGCTCGCCCGGCCCATTTGCATCAGGAGTCGAGCCGTGAGCTTGATCGCTCCCGAGGGACCGTGCACCTCACGGAGTTGGGCCCGGTCGAGAATCGAGAATCGATCGAGGAAGGCACGCTCCCTGGCCGGAGTCGGGGCGAAGCGGGCCAGACCCATCACCAGCAGGCCGAGCCCGGGCCCATCCGGGATCGAGCCGAGATGTTCGACCTCCTCCACCACCTGGCGCCTGGACGCGTGCTCGGAGCCCGAGGAGAGCGCCAGCGATCGCCCGAGGTCGTCGAGCGCCCGATCGGCGAGGGGGTCGTTGGGATCGACCCGGTGGGCGGCCTCCATCGCGGCCCAGCCGAGGACCGTCCGGTCGCGG
>DAIDJI010000841.1 GCA_027451455.1 Planctomycetales bacterium
GCCGACCTTCAAGCAAGTCTCCCCGAATGTGAAGACGTACATGGCCATGCTGGCGGGCTCGAGCGGAGCGCGGGAGCGGGCAAGCGCCAGATCAGCACAGGGCCACGTCCAATACGCCACGGGCGGCCGGGAGGCTGGCCAGGCGGGATTCGAACCAGTCGAGTGGGTTTGGCCAGGCGGCCGTCGCCAGGGGCGCGCTGACCTCCGGGACCGGGGCAACCTCCCGGAGAGCGTTGCGGACCGCCCGATGGAGCGCGCCGTTGACCGCGCGCTCGTGGACCAGCCGGACTTCCAGCTTCGCCGGGTGGACGTTGCAATCGACCTCGTCCGGTGGAATCTCCAGGTGAAGCGCGACGATCGGGTGTCTGCCCAGCGGCAAGGCCGGCCGATAGGCTTCTTCCAGCGCGTAGGCGAGCGACGGATTGTTGATCCGTCGGCCGTTGATAAAGAAGCAGAGCGCCGACCGGGTCGACCGATTCTGGTCCGGCAGGCTCACCAGCCCGTGGACCCGCAGATGGGCGGTCTCGCTGGTGTGCTCGATGGGAAGCATGCGGTCGGCGATTGCTGAGCCAAAGACGCTCCGCAGGGCATCGCGGAGGTCGCCGGAGCCGGGCGTGTCCAGAACGCGCCGGCCCTCGTTGACGAATCGGAAGCGCACCCCGGGCTGTCCCAACGCGAACTGCTCTAAAAGGTGGCCGATCTGGCCGGCCTCGCCGGTGGCGGTCCGCATGAATCGCAGGCGGGCTGGGACGTTGAAGAAGAGGTTGCGGACGGTCAGGGTCGTGCCCACCGCGCCGGCCCAGGGCTTTCTTTCCCCGACCTGGCCAGCCTCCAGGGTGAGGTTGACGCCGAGTTCCTCGTCGAGGTGGCGCGTGTAGACCACGACCTGGGAGACCGCGGCGATGCTGGCGAGGGCCTCGCCGCGAAAGCCGAGGGTCTGGATCGCGCTCAAGTCGTCGGCGTGTCGCAGTTTGCTGGTGGCGTGGCGCAGAAAGGCGACTTCCACCTCGTCGGCAGGGATGCCCTGGCCGTCGTCGACCACCCGGATCGCGTTCAGGCCGCCGCCGCGGATCTCCACCTGGATCGCTCCGGCCCCGGCGTCCAGGGCGTTCTCGACCAGTTCTTTGACAACCGAGGCCGGCCGTTCGACGACCTCGCCAGCGGCGATTTTTTGAGCAACCTCGGGGTCCAGCAGGCGAATGGGCATGGTTTATCCGTCTCAGACTTTTCGCGCCCGGTTCCAGTTTACGCAATCCTGGTACGCGACCAGGCTTCCGCCGAAGATGTCCAGCGCGCTGCCGAAGGTCAGGTCGATTTTGCCGTCGCTCAGCCGCTCCACCCGGGCGAGGTCGCTGAGGTCGTTGGCGCCGCCGGCGTAGGTGCAGGGAATCGGCGACCAGCGGCCGAGGGCGCTGACCAGTTCCTCGTCGATGCCCCGGCACAGCCCCTCCACGTCCGCGGCGTGGACGAGGTATTCCGAGCAGTGGCGCGCGAGGTCGTTCAGCACCGGCTCGCTGATCGGCAGCGCGGTGATCGTCTGCCAGCGGTTGATCGCGACGGACCAGCCGGCGCCGACCCTCCGGCAGCTCAGGTCCACGACGAGTCGCTCGCGACCAATCTGTTCGGCGAGCGACCGCAGCCGGTCGGCCGAAAAGATGCCGTCCGGAAACAGCCACGAGGTGACGATGACCTTGTCGGCCCCGGCGTCCAGCCAGGCTCGCGCGTTGTCGAGATTCACCCCGCCGCCGAGTTGCAGGCCCCCGGGCCAGGCGGCGAGCGCGGCCCGCGCGGCGGCGTCGTTACCGGGGCCAAGCTTAATCAGGTGCCCGCCCGGCAGGTCGTCTTGACGGTAAAGCGCGGCGAAGTACTCCGGCCCCTGCTCGGCGACGAAGTTGGTGACTGGCCCGGGGCCGGCGTCGGCCAGGCTGCCCCCGACGATCTGTTTGACTTTTCCTTCGTGGAGATCGATACACGGGCGAAAAAGGGTCATTGAACGGAATCCAGAAGTCCGAATCCGTCCCTCACCAATGGACTGTCAGACGATGGGTGATGCTCCGTCGCCGCCTTCAAAGGCGGGCGTACGGTCGGCAGGGCTGAAGCCCTCGGATCGGGCGCTTATGCACGTTGCCAAATTAATCGGGTATACCGGCGACCGGGGGACCGGACCTAACCCCCAGCCCCTTCCCGACACGGGAAGGGGAGTCGGGCAATGCCATCCCGATAGCTGACGCACGGCCACTAGCCCAATTCCCCCTTCCCGCATCGGGAAGGGGGTTAGGGGGTTAGGTCCGGTCCCGACGAGTGCCGGATACCCGACTATTTTGTTAAGTTCCATTAGCGCATCCTTCCCTACGCCCGCCTTTGAAGGCGGCGAGGGGTGACAGTCCACCAGGAAAGATCCAGTCTAGATCCTACATCGCTCCGATAGCCCGGTCAACCGCGTTCGGCGGGTGCGATTGCGTCGTTCTCGCTCGCCGTGGCATGATCGGGAGCAACTCGACGGGGAAGGGATGAATCGATGCGAGAAACGCAAGATCCGGAGGGGCGTGACGCCTTGCCGGGCGAGGTGACAATTCGGGGATACCGGTCGGAGGATCGCGAGCGGGTGAAGGAACTGACGATCGAAGGGTTTGCCGGCGTCGCGATCGACTACCTGATTGACCAGCGCTGGCCCGGAGCGTCGCCGCTGGCGTGGGGCGAGCGGAAGTTTCTGGACGTCGACGCCGACTTGACC
>DAIDJI010000842.1 GCA_027451455.1 Planctomycetales bacterium
AGTACGAAAAGGATCAGCTTGGCCGGCATGGCGACCAGGGAGGGCGGAAGCATGAAGAGCCCGGTCGCCGCCAGGACGGCCGAGACCACCAGGTCGACCACCAGGAACGGCAGGTAGATATAAAATCCGATCAGAAGGCCGGTGGTCAGCTCTTCCAGGAGGTACGCCGGAGCGATCACGCGGAACGGGTAGTCCTCGGCGTGTCGGGAGGCCGAACTTGATTTGGGACGATCGGAGTCCGAGGCTTCGGCACAGTCGGCGAGCGCTTCGAGGTAGTCGAGCCGGCCTCGCCATTCCAGTTGTTCGAGCATGTAGGCCTTGATGGGACGGAGACCGGCGTCCCAGGCCGCGACCGGGGTCATCCGGCCGGAGGCGTAGGGTTCGATGGCACCGCGATAGACGGCCTCGCCGTGGGGCCACATCACCAGGGCGGTGAGCATCAGAGAGAGCGCTGTGATGACCTGATTGCCCGGCACCTGGGGACTGCCGAGCGCCTGGCGAAGGAGTGTCAGAACGATACTGATCCGGACGAAGCCCGTCAGCATCAGGAGGGCCACGGGCGCCATGGAGACCAATCCGAAGAGGACGATCGTCGGGAGAGATCGGCCGAGCAGGCGGGGATCCAGGTTGGCGAGACCAGCGGCATCCGAAGGGGCTGTCTCGGATTCGACGGCAGTCGGGCCGTTGAGGCGGGCCCGGGATTCGGCCGCGGACGATCTGGGGGGCGTGGGGCGTGGGTTCGTCTGGGCGTGAGTCGCCGGGGTCGTCGCGAGGAGGGCGACGATCGCCAGCGACCAGGCCGCGATGCGAGCGGTCCTCGGGTCGAGGAGAGGTCGAATCATCGGAGGTCAGCTCCCTTCGGGATGGGTCGCGGTTCCTCGGGGAGGTCGTCCATCTCGGCGATCAGTGACGGCGGCCCCTGTGGGCCAGCACCGACGACCAGCACGCGACGGCCGATTCGGAGGAGGTAGACCGAATGCCTCGGCGAGAGCCCGACCCGGCCGACCACCTGCATCGCGCCGGCGGCGCCTCGATGGCCGGCTCGTCGCGAGGCGATCGCGATCGCTCCGCATGCGGCCAGAGTCAGTGCGACGAAGGCCAGGGTTGACCATCCGCCGTCGGGACGACGATTCCAGACGTTGGCCGATGGCGAGCCGAGACGGGGACCGTGCGCGGGTCGGGCGGGTTCGGCGGCGGGCGCGGGGTCCTCGGCCCAGGTTGTGGTTCCCTGGGTCGAGAGCATCGCGAGCGCCAGTGCGGCGGCCTGGAGGGATCGTTGCCAGGTTTCGCGTGGTCGTCTCATTGGGAATCCTTCCCCGGACCGTTGCCGGATCAGACGAGGACCTCGTCACTGCCGTTGGGCTCGGGGAGCTCGATCGAGCCGTCGTCGTGGAGGCGACGGAGGCGGTCGGCGATCTCCAGTTGCGCTGACTCGGAATCCGAGAGGCGGAACGGGCCAAGTTGTTCGAGGGCCCGGTTGAGCGCCAGGGCCGTTGGTGAGGGCAAGGCGCCCAGGACGCGCGCCCGGACGGTCGCAGCCGAGCCGGCGAGGGCCAGGGCCCAGGTTTCGATGTCGTCGCGGTGGAAGGCGGAGCGGATATCGAGGTCGCTCATCTTCACGAGGTCGTCGAACGAGAAGCAGAGCCGGCGGAGGCCGAGGCCATAGAACTCGTCGAGGACGGCTGCGCGTACAGCGGGGTCGACGCGGTCGAGCCGGGCGATTTCCCAGGTGATCATTTCGACGGAGGAGCGGTCGAGGTGCGAAAGTAGCTGCGAGGCAAGCGATTGTTCCAGACTCACCAGGACGATCGCGGCCTTGCGGAGCGGCGTGATCCCCTCGGCGCTCGTGGCGGGCGGAGGCTCGTCGCGCGGCGACGGATCGGCGGTGGTTGATTCGGGAATGTAGGCGGAGCGGGTAGTGGTCGTGGTCATCGCGCCGAGCCTCCCTGAGTGGCCCATCGCTGAAGGACGCCAGCGGCCACTTCGGGGTCGCGCCGGACCAGTTCGCGCACCCGTTCGGACGGTCCTGGCTCGTCGGCTGCGTCTTCTCGGTAGCGTCGGCCGGAGTTGACCGGCAGGGTCGCGACGGGCCGGCGAGCGGCCTGAATCCACGACCCGAGCGCCAGGACCATGGCGACCGCCGCGGCCGAGGCACCGATGACGCCCCAGTCGGCGGCCAGCCGGCGCGCCTCGGCCGAGCTGGAGAGCGCCAGGGTCCTGGGCGTGGGCAGTTCGTCGGGGATGGTCTCGACGAGGAGGCTCCAATCGGCCGGGATCATCGATCGGACCATTCGTTCGACCAGGTCGCGGACGCGCTGGGCGGCCTCGCGGAGCTCGTCGGCGGAAGGTTCGCGATGCTCGGGGTGAGGAACCATCAGGCTATAGTAGTAGCTTCGTGGGACGGTCACGGTCACGTGGCCGATCGCGGGCGGCTCGGGGCGAGCGGGTGCGGCCTTCGGTGTCGGCGGCAGGGCCGGCTCGCCGAGGTCGGCTGGGCTGTTGACGACGGTGGAGGTCAGACGTTCCTCGGATCTCGACCGGTCGGCCTCGGAGGCGGTTGTGCCGTGCTCGGGGGGATCGACCCAGACCTGCACGCCACGGATGCCGTTGAGGCGGTCGAGGATTCGGTCGCGGAGCTCCTCCATCTGGACGCGGTCGAGGGTTTCCTTGCCGAGGCCGGGATTGGCCGGGTCGAGGTAGGGGCGGCCCTTGCGGTCCATCACGGTGATG
>DAIDJI010000843.1 GCA_027451455.1 Planctomycetales bacterium
GGCGCACTCGCTCAAAGGGGCGGCGCGGATTGTCGGGCTCGACGCGGCGGTCCGGGTGGCGCATGCGATGGAGGACGCCTTTGTCGAGGCTCAGAAAGGCAAGCTCGTCCTGACTCCCGCGGCCGTCGACGTCTTGCTTCGGGGCGTCGACTTCCTGGTGCATGTCGCCGAGGTCGCCGAGGAGGAACTGCCGGCCTGGCAGGAGTCGCATGCCGGGGAGGTCCAGTCGCTCGTCGTCGCGCTCGAGGCGGTGAAGCACGGCAGGGCCGAATCGGTGAGGACGGCGGAGTCGGGTGTTTCCGGCGAGGGAAACGGTCTCCAGGAAGCGGTCCAGGAGAGCGAGCCTCCTGGCGAGCCGTCGGCGTCTGTATCCCGGGAGAGCGAGCCTCCTGGCGAGCCGTCTGAGTGGGAGAGCGAGGCTCGGCCGGAGCCTGTCCCTACCGGCGAACCGGCCTCCGCCCTCGGTTCGGCTGGAGGCTCGCCCTCCCGGCCGATCGGCCTGGCTTCCACCACGGATTCATCGGAGTCCATGCCAGCCGAGTCGCCCTCTCCCGCACCCGCACCCGCGATTCGCGAGGCTTCCGAGCCCGAGCCCGGCCCTGCGCCGGTGGCGGACCGGGTTGTCCGGGTCTCGGCCGAGAGCCTGACCCGGCTCCTGGGCCTGGCTGGCGAGGCGCTCGTGCAGAGTCACCGGCTCCGGCCACTGGTCGCCTCGCTCTGGCGGATGCGCGAGCGGCAGTCTCGTCTCATCGAGTCGCTCCAGGTGCTGGAGGACCGATGGGCGATCGGAGGAGGTGGAGGAGGCGCAGGTGCGGTATCGACGGCCGCCGGTCGCGAACGACTCGCCCGGGCGCGCGGTCGAGCGGCCGACAGCATGCAGGCGATGGCCGAGGCCGTCGAGGCGCTCGAAATGTTCGCACGCGACAGCGAGGACCTCTCCAGCCGCCTGCATCACGAGGTGCTTGCCAGCCGGATGCGGCCGATGGCCGACGGCCTCCGCGGCTTCCCTCGGCTGGTCCGCGACCTCTCCCGAGAGCTGGGCAAGGAGGCGCGGTTTGAGGTCGCCGGCGAGACCACCGGAGTCGACCGCGACATCCTCGACCGCCTCGAAGCGCCCCTGAACCACCTGATCCGCAACGCGATCGACCACGGCCTCGAATCGCCCGAGGAGCGCCGGCGCCTCGGCAAACCGGCCGCCGGGACGATCCGGCTGGAGGCTCGCCACCGCGCCGGAATGTTGCAGGTTGTTCTCTCCGATGATGGCCACGGGATCGATCTGGAACGGCTGCGCGCCCGGGTGGTGGAGCGCGGGCTGGCCGAGCCGGCCCTGGCGCGACGGCTCGGCGAGTCGGAGCTGCTCGACTTCCTGTTCCTCCCCGGCTTCTCGACGAAGGACCAGGTGACCTCAGTCTCGGGCCGCGGGGTCGGTCTGGATGTCGTCCACAGCATGGTGCAGGCGGTGCGCGGGACGGTCCGGATCGCGACCCGACCGGGCCGCGGAACCCGGTTCATCCTGCAACTCCCGATCACGGTCTCGGTGATCCGGGCGCTGCTGGTCGAGATCGCCGGCGAGCCTTACGCCTTCCCGCTCAGCCGGATCGACCGGATCCTCCGGGTCGCACCCAACGAGGTCCGCGACCTGGAAGGCAAGCCGCACGTGATGCTCGACGATCATCTCGTCGGGCTGGTCGAGGCGACCCGGGTTCTCGACCTCGAACCGGCCGCCGAGTCACCTGGGCGAAGGCCCGGCGAGGCGATGCCGGTGGTGGTCGCCAGCGACCGGAGCCACCGCTTCGGCGTGGTGGTCGACCGCTTCCTCGGCGAGCGCGACCTGCGCGTCTCACCGCTCGACGCCCGGCTCGGGAAGGTGCCGAACCTCAGCAGTTCGTCGGTTCTGGAAGACGGCTGGCCGGTTTTGATCGTCGACGTCGAGGACCTGATCCGATCGGTCGACAACCTGCTTTCGGGCCGCCGCCTCGGCCGGCTGGGAGCGGAGGGGGCCTCGATCTCGTCCGCCGAGAGACCGGCCCGCCCCGTTCGTCGCGTCCTGGTCGTCGACGATTCGATCACCGTCCGCGAGCTGGAGCGGCAGTTGCTCGAAGGACGCGGCTACCTGGTCGACACCGCCGTCGACGGCGTCGACGGCTGGAACGCCGTCCGATCGGGACGGTACGACCTGGTCGTCAGTGATATCGATATGCCGAGGATGGACGGCATCCAGCTCGTCCGGCACATCAAGGATGACCCAAGGCTCCGGTCGATCCCGGTGGTGGTCGTCTCGTACAAGGACCGCGAGGAGGACCGGATCAAGGGCCTCGACGCGGGCGCCAACGCCTACCTGACCAAGAGCAGCTTCCAGGACAAGACGTTCCTGGCGACCGTCGCCGATCTGATCGGCGAGCCGAGGGGATGATCGGCCCGACACCGTCCTGGAAAGCAAGACGGCCAAGGGCACCCGCTCGGGGTGGCCCTCGGCCGTCGAGGAACGTCGATCGAGGCCCCGGGGCCTGATCCATCAGTACGAATCACTGGAGATCGTCTCGCCCGAGTCGGTCGAGCCCAGCGCCATCCAGGTCAACTGGTTGACCGTGCTCTTGATGAAATGGACCGAGCCGTCGGCAAACACGGCGTTGCAGCCGCCGGGATGGTTGCTGCTCGGGACGAAGATGTGGCCGAAATCGATCCCACACCCGGCCGAACAATCCCATCGGCATCCGGCGATCGGGAAC
>DAIDJI010000844.1:0-2447 GCA_027451455.1 Planctomycetales bacterium
CGAGAGCACGCTCGATGTGCTGGCGCGCCATCCGGATCGGTTCCGGCTGATCGGCATCGGGGCGAACCGCAGCGTCGAGAAACTCGCCGAGCAGATCGAGCGCTACCGCCCGGCCTACGCGGCGCTGGCCGATCCGGCCGCCGCGCAGGCCCTCCAGCGCGGCGGCCTGCACCACGACGCGGCCATCCTCTACTTGAAGAAGCTCAACGACCGGCCCGCCGCGGCGCAGGCGTTCGAGGCCGCCGGCCTGGTGGATCACGCGATTGCCCTCTATACCGAGCTCGGCCTCCACGAGTCTGCTGGCGATTTGCTCCGCCGAATCGGCGACGAGCAGGGGGCACGGTCGGCCTACTCCCGGGCACTCGCCATCACGCTCTCGGGTCATCCTCCGACCAACTACCTCGATGCGGGGCGGATCGCCGATCACAAAATGGGCCTGCCCGAAGTTGCCCTCACCTATTACTCTTTGGGCTGGGCCGCGCGGCCCTCGGCCAACGCGACTCTCTGCGCGCTGCAGATGATTCGACTCCTCGCCCCTCGCAGCGAGTCGACGCCGCTGACGATCCTGCTCGACGAGGCCGACGATTATTTCGAGGGAATTGGCTCCGGGCATGATGCTGGCCTTCTCTACAACGCGCTCGCCGGCGCGGTCGCCGCCTCGCAAGAAAAGGCCGATGAGGTTCGCGACCGCGCCCGATCGGGCCTCGCGAGGGTCCTTCGCCGCCAGGTCGAGTCCGGGCGCCCGGCCTCGGCGTCGGTCTCCTCGCTGTTCCCGGCATCGTCGGGGCTCTGGACGCCGGCATTCCTCCGCGACGCCCAGTACGCCGCGAGAACCGCCGCCGCCCTCGATCGACCGGCGGAGCCCGAGCTGGAAACCCGGGGGAATCGCCATCCCCAGGCGCCTGGCATCCAGGTCGGCCGCGGGACGGTCACGGCCGCCTGCCAGGCATCCGACACATCTCGTATTTTCCTCGGCTTCGCCGACGGCCAGGTGCTCGCCTTCGACCCAAGACCCAACCGCGTCGTGCCGGTCGGATCGGTGAAAGGGGCGGTCGCAGCGATCGCCGCAGCGCCCGAGGGGGATGTGGTGGTCGTCCTCCGTCAGACCGAGCAGGGCGCCACGCTGACCACCTTCCTCAGTCGCCCTGACGGCACCTATCGTCCGCCCCGGCCCGATATCCACTCGTCGCGGTCGCCGACCTGGCTGACGCCGATCCTTCCGTCCGAGCCCTCGCGGTTCATCGGGTTGGGAAGCGACCGCGACCTGATGATCCTCGACGCCGCTGGCGGTCTGCCGATGGCCTATCCCTCGTTCGCCGAGGTCACAGATGGAGGAGAACGCGAGGCTCCGGCCTGCGCCCTCCTTCTGCCGGACGGGTCGGGCTTCACCATCCTGACTCACGATGGCCCGCGCTGGGTGCTTCTCGATCACGAGGGGCACGAGCTCGCCCGGTCGGGGCCGGCCTTCCGGCCACACGGCGGCAGCACGTCTCCCCGATGCACAGTGCCGCTCTCGTGGACCCGGCTCGAAGGGATGGTGCGAGTCGTCGGACTCGACGCACACGGCGGCGTGCATTCCGCCGAACTCTGGTTCCCTGGCCCCGGTGCGATCGACCTTGGGGACGTGTACATTGCGACGACCCAGGGCGGATACCGCGCCGCGACCCGAATGGCGACCGGCAAGGTCGTGGCTGTCTCGGCCACGCGGATCGATTGGCTCAGCGAATCGGCGGGCCGGTTCCATGTCGTCCACAGCCGACTCGACGACGGCCTGGCTGGCACGGTCGCCTGTTTCCCCGCAACGACCTCCGAGGAGGTTCTCATCGTCTCGGGCGACGGCTTCGTTTCAAGGATGGCCATGCCCCGGGTTCCACGCAGGCATCGGGGCTAAATTCCCACCGGATCGCCCGGCCGTCATGACCGGAATCCTGCGACCTGTCCCAACGCCCAGCCGCCAGATAGGGGGATTGCAATCGGCGGGGTCTTCGCCTATGCTTGACCACTTAAAGTGGTTGAGATGTTTCATCAGACAGGCCCGGCCTCGACGAAAAGGCCGGCGGGTATTGGGGCGCGAGATGTCGATCACGAAGGAGAAGAAGTCGGAGCTCATCGGGAGCTTCGGGCGGGATGGGCAGGATACGGGGTCGCCCGAAGTGCAAATCGCCCTGCTGACAGCCCGGATCAATGATCTGACCGAGCACTTCAAGACACACGCCAAGGATCATGCCAGCCGCCGAGGGTTGCTGATGATGGTCTCCAAGCGGTCCAGCCTGCTGAAGTATCTGCGGCTGCACGACCGGCAGAAGTACCTTGACGTGATCGGCCGGCTGGGCATCCGGAAGTAACGCCGCCGGTGCGGTCCCGTTCCGCGGCCAGGGGCCTTCGATGGGTCCTCGTCTGATCGCCGTAAGGTCGACAGTGAGCCTGGATCCGATGCCCCGACGCAT
>DAIDJI010000844.1:2457-2708 GCA_027451455.1 Planctomycetales bacterium
CCGGTCCGACCGCCAGATCGCGTCTCCCCCGGCGACGATTCCTGAACGGGATCGCCCGGACACCTGACTCCCGGCCGGGGGAAATTTAACTCCGCGCGAGGAGGGCCGCTCCCGGTCCGTCCCGCCCCTTCCCATTACGACCATCGATCCGACCCTTCGTGCGGGCGGGTGCATCGGGCACCTACATCCAGGAAAGCATTCATGTCTAGCACTCCGATTCAACGTACCCTGGTCGAACGGACCGTGGGTGG
>DAIDJI010000845.1 GCA_027451455.1 Planctomycetales bacterium
AGCTCGCCACCAATCGGATTGTCAAGGACGCCCGAGGCCATCACCTTGAGACCGTCTGGGAGTCGCATCCGGCCGCCGGCGGTTTCTGGCGAGAGGTCACCATCCGCGTGATCGCCAACCGACAGCTTTACTCGTTCATCCTCAACGTCGAGGACTCCGCCTACAAGGAGGCCCGTCCCACGTTTGACGCCATCGTCACGGATGCCGCATTCTCGCCACCCGACACTGGTGCCGACCGCCTGGCGAAGGATGCCAACCGGTGGCTCCAGCGTGAGTACAAGTTTGCTCTCGACCTCCCAGAGGGCTGGGGGCCGGTACTGGCCCCAAGCGCGGTCGCTCTCCTGTTCGCCAATGGTCCGCCTCACGGGATCTGGTCCGATAACCTGCTCGTCCTCGCCCATCCCCGGCGCAAACTCGACCTCGACGATCTGGCCCGTGAGCTCCCCGACCGGCTCCGCGACGAGGAACCGGGCTGCGAGATCGTCGCCTGCAAGGTTGTCCCGTTTGGCAAGGCGAAGGCGCTGGAGACGATCGCCCGGACCCGGCGCGGCCCGTTCTCGATGACCGTGATCGAGTGGCGATTTCCCGGCGATCGGTTCGATTACGAGCTGAAGTTCACCGCCGAGTCGGATCGGTTTGAAAAGCAAGTCCCAGCCTTCCGCAAAAGCCTTCAAAGCTTTCGCGAACTTCCAGGCGCGGTATCGGCGGGCGGCGTCCGGAAGTCGGCCTGATCCCTGACCTCGAAGTGTCGAGGATTGACCCCCTCTGCGCCCGCGTACGATAATCGAGAGCTTGCGGGTCAGGGGCCGAGCCGGGACGTCCCGACTGTCATTGCCATCCGACCTGTCCGAGCCGAGCATGGGGCCGCACGTTGGTGATTGCGATCGAGAATGTTCGCGACTTCCCTGCCCCGGCGCGTGGCGCCTTCGTGACCATCGGGAATTTCGACGGCGTCCATCGAGGTCATCAGCACCTTTTATCCCGGCTCCGGCAAAAGGCCGACTCTGCCGAAGCCCCGGCGCTGGCGATCACGTTCGACCCGCATCCCGCGACGCTTCTCCGGCCAGCTCAGGCGCCCGTCCCGCTGGTCTGGCCCGATCGTGAGGTCGAACTGTTGTTCGAGGCGGGCGCAACCGAGGTGGGCGTCTTCCGGACCGGTCCCTGGCTCCTCGGCCTGAGCGCCCGCGAGTTCTTCGACCGCGTGATCCGTGAGCAATTCGGAGCGCGGGGTCTGGTCGAGGGCCCGAACTTCGCCTTCGGGCACGATCGGGCTGGCGACGTCGCGATCCTCCGCCACTGGTGCGCCGAGGAGGGGATCGACTTCGAGGTCGTCGAGGGGACGCAGATCGATGGCGAGCTGGTCTCATCCAGCCGAATCCGACGCCTTCTCACCGCGGGTGAGGTCGTCGCCGCGACCTCGCTTCTTAGCCGACCGCACCGGATTCGGGGTGTCGTCGCCCGGGGCGCCGGCCGGGGCGCCGGGCTCGGGTTCCCGACAGCCAATCTCAACGCGATCGACACCCTGATCCCGGCCGATGGCGTTTATGCCGCGATCGCCTTCGTCGACGGGAAGAGTCCTGGAAAGCCGGCTGCCTGTCACATCGGCCCAAACGCGACCTTTGGCGAGGTCGCCCGGACGGTCGAGGCCCATCTCCTCGATTTTTCGGGCGACCTCTACGGCCGCCGGATCGAGCTGGATTTTCTGGCAAGAATCCGCGGAACCCGGAAGTTCGACGGTCCCGACGACCTGCTCCGCCAAATCCGGGCCGACATTGAGGAGACGCGGCGAATCGGCTCGGCCTGAGAGGGTCAATCAGGGTTCGCTTCGGTGCTCGTAATACCGGCCGAGTGCGAGGATCCGCCGGACCTGCCGTGCGACGACATGGCCGGTCAGGATGAGACCAGCAACGAAGATATTCGGGTGGATCAGGTTAGGACTGGGACGCCAGAGCGGGCGCCCGCCGTTCCAGGACAGAGCGGCGTCGATGTAGAGCCCTGCGAAGGCGAGGATGGCGAGGATCGTCGTGATCCAGACCAGGTGCACGCGCCACCACAGGCCCGAGGCGGCGATCAAGAGCGGGTATCCGACGAGCAACGTCGCTTCAACGTCCACGATCCGACCGCCGGTCGCTGGGGCAACCGCCGAGTTCTCTAACAGCTTGATCACGATCGTCATGCAGGCGAGGTCGGCCGACGACCAGAGCACGCGGACGCGACCAGAACGGACGCCCGAACGCAGGAGCATCTGGAAGGCAGTCGCGAGTATCGCCCAGAGTGCGAGAACGCCCTGGATGGTCCAGTGCAGTCGGCTATCGGGATCGGCCGACACCGCGAAGTTGGCCTGGGTGATGATCGCCATCAGCCCGAGGCCCCCTAGACGAGAGACCAGCTCAGGCTCTCGTCGGTTCCAGCGTCGGAGCCGGGCGCCAGGACCAGCGGCCTCGATCCCTTCCCCTTTCAGGTAACTATCGAGGTCCCGGGCGAGGGCATTGGCGTTCGGGTATCGGTCCCTGGGCGCCTTTTCCAGACACTTCAGGCAGATGCTTTCCAGTTCGCGGGGGATCTCCGGGCGGATTTCTCTCGGCGGCGCAGGGTCACGCTCCAGAACCTGGACCACAGTCTCCATGATCGTCGGGGCACGGAAGGGCGCCCGTCCAGCGAGCAGTTCGTAAAGAATCGCCCCCAGGCCGTAGACATCGG